>JBEBTR010000028.1:0-27469 GCA_040393725.1 Sphingobacterium endophyticum
TGGTTTATTTTCTTATTTTTGTTAAAAAAGGAACCACTTTAATGTCAGATTTAAACGCGACACGAGCAGTGCAATATAATACGTCAAAAATAAGCTATGAGGAATTCCGCCAGGTACTCTTAGAAGATTATAAACTAGCCACTCAAAGCCGATATGTGAGTTTATTGGGAAGAAAGGAAGTGCTTACAGGCAAAGCTAAGTTTGGTATCTTCGGAGATGGAAAGGAATTGGCTCAGATTGCCCTTTCTAAGGTTTTTAAACCTGGTGATTGGCGGTCGGGCTATTATAGAGACCAAACCCTAGCATTTGCCCTAGGAATTAGCAATATCTATCATTTCTTCTCTCAACTCTATTCAAACCCTGATATTCAAGCTGACCCATCATCTGCAGGAAGACAGATGGTAGCCCATTTTGCGACTCCATTTGTAGATGAAGATGGTGAATGGATCGACCAAACTGCACAAGTCAATTGTTTCTCTGATATCTCCACCACAGGTGGACAAATGTCCCGTATTTTAGGACTTGGACTGGCATCAAAATTATATAAAAACAATCCTAACCTTTCACATAAAGAAAAGTTTACCAAAAATGGAGATGAGGTTGTTTTCTGTACCATCGGAAATGCCGCAACCTCCGAAGGTGTATTCTGGGAAACAGTGAATGCCGCAGGCGTAAAACAATTACCAGTCGTTATTTCAATTTGGGATGATGGATACGGAATCTCCGTCCCTAATGATATTCAAACAACTAAAGGCGATATTTCAAGCGTGCTTAGAGGATTTCAAACCGATGATGCTGGGCCAGGATTTGAAATATTTAGAGTGAAAGGATGGGATTATGCTGGATTATGTGAGGTCTATGAAAAGGCAGCTGATGTAGCTAGAACTAATGGAACTCCTTGTCTGGTCCATGTTGTGGAAATGACACAGCCTCAAGGACACTCCACCTCAGGATCCCATGAACGTTATAAAACAAATGAACGTCTGGAATGGGAAAATGAATTCGATTGCAATAAGAAAATGAGGGATTGGTTAATTGATTCTGGGATGGCTACAGAAGAAGAACTTTCAGCAATAGATTCCGAAGCAAAAGAATTCGTCCGAAAAGAGCAAAAACGCGCTTGGGTAGACTACAGAAAAACCCTACAGGTTGATTTACAAGAGGCAATCCAGAAATTGGAAGGCATTAACCATCATGCTGCTGAAATTCCTTTAAAAACTTTATTGTCGACAACAGAACCTTCTTTAAAAGAAGTTTATGTTAATGTTCGTCGGGTAATTAGGGAATTACGTGGAATTGATGTACATGGTAAAGATGAATTGATTTCTTGGTACAGAGAAAAACAAGAAGTCAATCGACATAGATTCAATGATAAATTATTTGCTGAGACTAAGTATTCACCATTGAAGGTGGAAGTAGTTGCTCCAGAATATGACCAAGATTCAGCAATTGTCGATGGGAGAGAAGTGCTGAATGCCTGTTTTAAAGCAAATTTTGATAAAGATGCTCGATTATTGGCATTTGGTGAAGATGTTGGTAAAATTGGAGACGTAAATCAAGGTTTTGCCGGTTTACAAGAAGAATTCGGAAATCAGCGGATATTTGACACCGGAATTAGAGAATCTGCAATTATAGGGAAAGGAATTGGATTGGCTGTTAGAGGATTTAGACCTATCGCTGAAATTCAATACCTGGATTATTTAATCTATGCAATGCCTGTTCTGAGTGATGATTTAGCAAGTTTGAGCTATAGAACCAAGGGAAGACAAAAAGCCCCATTAATTGTTAGGACCAGAGGGCATCGCTTGGAAGGAATTTGGCATTCAGGATCGCCTATGTCAGTATTACTAGGTGGATTGCGTGGAATGCATATTTGTGTACCGAGAAACATGACTCAGGCAGCAGGGATGTATAATACGCTTTTGAGATCAGATGAACCTGCACTTGTTGTAGAATGTTTAAATGGATACCGACTTAAAGAGAAAATGCCCGTTAATATTGCTGAATTTACCGTGCCAATCGGAAAAGCCGAAAAGGTAAGGGAAGGTTCAGATATAACGGTAGTTTCTTATGGTTCTACTCTCAGAATTGTTCAAGAAGCCGCGTTAGAACTAGATAAATTAGGCGTAGCCATTGAAATTATTGATGCTCAATGTCTACAACCTTTTGATAGAGATCATATTTCCGTTGATTCGTTGAAAAAAACAAATAGATTATTGGTCGTAGATGAAGACTTCCCTGGAGGAGCATCTGCTTACCTTTTACACGAGATCTTGGAAAAACAAGGGGGATATTATCATTTAGATGGTGAACCCAAAACATTAACCGCTAAACCTCATCGTCCTCCATATGGTTCAGATGGTGATTATTTTACAAAACCTGCTGTTGATGATGTGGTAGAAGCTGCATATCAAATGATGTCAGATAGTAACCCAACAACATATCCTCCTATTTTTTAGGAGGATATGTTCCTAGATATTTCTTTATCATTTTATTTTGAAAATAAAGCAGCAGCTCCGATTATCGCAGCATGCTCTTGGTATTTTCCAATCTGGATATCAAACCCTTCTAAAATTGATTTTTCAGGGAAAATTCTATCCCATGCTTTAACTATGTTTCCTCCAATCACAAAGGATTTGCAATTGTATTTTTCACTGAAGAATTGCATGAAATTCAACAAGTTTTCTTGGTATTCTGCAAGTAGTTGAAGGACATCCTCAGAATTACCGTGTTTTTCAAGAATTTCCCTAAGACCAGTTTCCTTCATTCCTGTTAGTTCTTCAAACCTGCGAACAAACCACCTGGTTACTAAATATTCTTCGAAAATTGATTCTTTATAGGCGGTATTCCACAGGTCTGCATCGAATGCTTTTTCACCTTGACTCCAAACAGCACTCCCCAATCCCGTCCCCAGTGTAATGCCTAAAATTCTATCTTTATGATCAAGGCCACATCCGAATACCTCTCCTTGTAAAAATGCGGCAGCATCATTGATGTATAGGATATTCAGTCCATCATTTCCTAATCCATTTAATATAGGTCCTGTAACTTGAATGTTGTAGATGCTATCATATTTAGACTGGCCCTTCATCAGGGCAATACCTTTCTCATAATCGAAAGGCCCTGGAGCTGCAATTCCGATGTTATTGATCTCTAAATCAGTCTTTTCTAAACAGGATTTCATGTTATTAGTCCAGTCAAGAAAAATCGATTTAGCATCTTCTAAAGAATTTACATGCGAACGAGTAATGGTTTCGTCGATAATCTTCCAAGAATCCTTCTCTACGATCGCTGATGTGATATGGGTTCCGCCAATATCACATGAGAGAATATAATTGCTATTCTGCATCCTTTAAATAGGCCTTATATTTTAGTAAATGGTCAGCAATTACCAAAGCTGACATGGCTTCAACTATAATAACTGCACGAGGAACTACACAAGGGTCGTGACGACCTTTACCTGAAATAGTTGTTTCTTGTCCTTCTTCATTTAATGTGTTTTGATCACGCATAATGGTCGCAACCGGTTTAAATGCTGTACGGAAAGTAATATCCATTCCATTGGAAATCCCTCCTTGTATACCACCTGAAAAATTGGTTATTGTTTTTATTTGTTCGTCTTGATTGACGAAAATGTCATTATGTTCGGACCCAAGCATTTTGGACCCCTCGAATCCTGAACCATACTCAAAGCCGTGAACCGCATTTATACTCATCATCGCCTTAGCAAGGTCAGCATGTAATTTATCAAATACGGGTTCTCCAAGTCCTACGGGGACTTTTCGAATTACAGTGGAAATTATCCCACCAACAGTATCTCCATTCTTTCTAACTTGATTGATGAATTCTTCCATCTCAACTGCAGAAGCAGGGTCAGCACATCTTACGATATTGCTTTCTCTAGTTTGAAGTAGTCCTTGTAAGTCAGAATGGTCTATGTTTGGAGCATTGATATGGCCAACAGCAGAAACATGAGCAAATATTTCTATTCCATATTGTTTCAGAAATAATTTCGCTACCGCTCCAGCAGCAACTCGCGCCGCAGTTTCCCTAGCTGATGACCTTCCTCCACCACGATAATCGCGGATGCCATATTTCTTTTGATAAGTATAGTCGGCATGTGAAGGTCTGAATTTATCTTGAATATGCGAATAGTCCTTAGAACGTTGATCTTCGTTGGGAATTACAATGGCAATAGGCGTTCCTGTTGTTTTTCCTTCAAATGTTCCTGAAAGAATTTGTGCAGTATCGCTTTCTTTTCTTTGAGTTGTTATTTTGGATTGACCTGGACGACGCTTATCCAATTCGGATTGAATGAACTCTTCATCCACCTCAACCAATGCAGGGCACCCATCAACTATCACCCCTATAGCCTTTCCATGTGATTCTCCGAAAGTGCTAATCCTAAATAAATCTCCAAAAGTATTTCCTGCCATAATTTAATAGTGCCCGTAAATATATAAAAATTGATATGAAATATGGTTAGCTAACCATATTATTTTTCTTCGATTTTGAAGCCCTGCTCCTCCAAATGTTGCCAAAACATAGGGTATGATTTTTCCACCACATTCGGTTCTTCGATCTTAACCTTCTTAAAAACCAATGCTAAAGGTGCGAATGCCATCGCCATTCTGTGGTCCTCATATGTGGATATCGTAAGATCGCCTGGATCTGAAACTTGTTCCGTTTTTAGGTGATAAGTTTCTCCATCAGCTATCAACGCTGCCCCAAATTTTGAAATCTCAGTCTGTAAAGCAAAAATACGGTCTGTTTCTTTAATTTTTAATGTTTCTAATCCAGTGAAGGAAACATCCTTTTTTAATACAGAGGCGATTACCACTACCGTTTGGGCCAAATCTGGACACTCCTTGAAGTCAAAAAGTGATTTATTAGATTCTAAGCTTACCTTTCTTAAATGCAATCCATCGCTTTCGAAACTTGATGAAACACCAAAGTGCGTCATGATATCAACAATCTCCTTATCGCCTTGTAAACTGTGCTCTTTCAAACCAGGTAAAACAATATGGCCATTTTTCGATAGTGCAACAATAGAATACCAATAAGATGCAGCGCTCCAATCCGGTTCAACGTAAATTATCGAATCTTTAAACTCCTGCTTTGAAATATAGATACGGTTCTCTTCAAAATTATATTCAATTCCACAATCCTTAAGCATTTCTAAGGTCATGGTAACATAGGGCTTGGAAGTAAGTTCGCCTTGGATATTAATTGTCAGCCCTTTCTTTAAAGAAGAAGCTATCAATAGGAGTGAGGAGATGTATTGGCTACTGATATTTCCTTGGATTGAAATTTTATCCTTTCCCTGAATCATACCGCCCTCAATCTTTAAAGGGGGATAGCCCGTTTTATTTTCATAATGAATATCAGCACCTAAATCCTTTAATGCATCTACTAAAATGCCTATCGGCCTCTGTTGCATCCTTTCAGTTCCAGTCAGGATAAAGTTCCCTTTTACAAGATTAAGAAATGAAGTTAAAAACCTCATAGCGGTCCCCGCTGGGCCAATGTTTATAGTTTTTAGGTCGTTGCCACCTGATGTGGCCAAGTTCAACGCAGCCTGAAGTGTTACTGTATCAGCCGCTTCAGATAGGTTTTCTACTTTGACCGAACCTTTGCTCAGTGCTTGGATAATTAAAGCACGGTTGCTTTCTGATTTTGAACCAGTCAGCTGTACCGTGCCATTAATCTCTTGCGAAGGGTGGGTTAAAACTAAGCTTTTCGCTATCATTCTTAAGCCTCCGCAATCGGTTTAGTGTTCATAACCTCGTTTTGCTTACGAATAGACTCATTATGCAATAACTCTAAGTATTTTGTTGTAAACTCTTCACTCAAGTTAAGAGCGTTTGCCAATTGAATGCGTTTTTTTACCAAGTCATCCCAACGGTTAATTTGAAGAATAGTCACATTGTTATCTCTTTTTACTTCACCGATTTTCTCAGCAATCTTCATGCGGTCAGCGATTTGTTTGATGATCTGATCATCCAATTTGTCAATTTGACCACGTAATTCAGCTAATTTATCTTCGAAAACAGGATTGTTGGATTCTGGTTTACGAACCGATACACTGTCTAAAAGATCTGCTAACGCTGCAGGAGTAACTTGTTGTTTTGCATCTGTCCATGCAACTGAAGGGTCGATATGTGACTCGATGATCAAACCTTGCATGTCCATATCCATTGCTTTTTGAGTTACATATGGAATCAATTCACGATTACCACAAATGTGACTTGGATCGTTAATGATAGGTAGTTCTGGAGCAATTGCTTTAAGTTGTATAGCAATATCCCACATAGGTTCATTACGGAAAGCAGTCTTTTCAAAAGATGAGAATCCACGATGGATAGCACCTAATTTCTTAATCCCAGCTCTGTTAACGCGCTCTAATGCACCTAGCCACAAAGATAAATCCGGGTTTACTGGGTTTTTGATCAAAACAGGTACATCAACACCTTGTAATGCATCTGCAATCTCTTGAACTGTGAATGGGTTTGCCGTAGAACGTGCACCAATCCATAAAACATCAATTCCTGCAGCTAAAGCCTCCTCTACATGTTTGGCAGTCGCTACTTCTGTTGCCGTCAATAATCCCGTTTCTTCCTTAGCTCTCTTCATCCATTCTAATCCGATGCTTCCGATACCTTCGAATTCTCCTGGACGGGTACGAGGTTTCCAAATTCCAGCTCGTAAAACATTCACTTTTCCAGTGTTAGCTAATAAGTGTGCAGTAGATACCAATTGCTCCTCTGTTTCAGCACTACATGGTCCAGCAATGATTAATGGTTTATCTCCTGTGTCTAACCAAGATTTTAAAGGGAGAATGTCTAATGAATGTTTCATTGTATTTTAGTTTGATTATTTACTTAATTAATTATTTTGATTTAGATCTTTTCGTTTTTAATGTATTCACCCATGATGCTAAAGTTCACCGTGTGTTTTAATACCTTTCTTATAGCAGCATCATAATCTGCCTGTTTCTTCCATTCTACATCTACATAGAAATCATACTCATTCCTCCTGCCAACTACAGGCATCGATTGTATTTTACTTAGGTTCACATTCTGCTCAGCAAAACATTGTAGTACCGTTGCTAATGCACCAATTGCATGGGACGTTTGAAATGATAAAGAAGCCTTGTTCGCATTCTTTTGCTCTTCCAATTCATTCGATAATATCAAAAAACGTGTGGAGTTCTTTTTATTGGTCTCAATTCTTTTTTCTAAGATCTCTAACCCGTAAAGCTTTGCTGCAGCTTCACTAGCAATCGCCGCTGTATTTGTTAATTTCTCATCTAATATTTTCTTAGCACACGCTGCAGTATCCATACCCTCTTTAATAATCCATTCAGGATGGTCACTTAGGAATTCGTCACATTGTCTGATTGCTATTGGATGCGATTCCACAAAATGAATGTCCGACATCTTAACCCCCGGCAGTGCCAATAGGTGTTGCTGAATATTTAAATGAACTTCGCCAATAATATGAAATCTATAATCTCTTAATAGATTGTAGTTAGGTAGAATACTACCAGCAATTGAATTTTCAATCGCCATCACTACAAAGTCTGCTTTCCCCTGCTTTAGTAAATCACATGTTTTCTTGAAGGATGAACATTCAAGTGTTTCAATGTCTTTGCCGAAATACTTATAAGCAGCTTCTTCATGAAATGAAGCTTTTACTCCTTGGATGGCAATCTTTATCTTTTCGCTCATTTGTTTTTCTCTACTTTGTGTTTAGTCAAAAAAAAAGTCCCTAACTTCTCAGCAGGGACCTTCTTATTTCTTGTATAACGATATACTAGTCCCAGCTCTTATCTCTAAAATAAAAGAACCAAAAGTTTGTATATGTATATTTTCTGTTCATCTCCCGATTAATTGTTGTCAAATATATAACTTCTTTAATTAAGTGCAAAATAATTTTAAAAAATTTATTAAAAAACTGATTTATTTACCTAAATAATTATTAAAAAATCATATAAAAAACACACTTAAAAACATATAAAAAATGAATAAAAATTTAAGTTATTTTTTACTTTTTTTTTAGAGAAATGTTCATTAAAATCCTTTAAATAGCGTTTATTGTAATTTTTAAGTGATAAAAAATACAGTAAAAAACATGTAAAAAAAACATTAAAAAATCATATATTTTTTATAAAAATTTATTCATGTTATTAACAAAAAAATTTGCTTATTAATAACCGAATTATAGATGTATATCATTAAAATTCTGTAATTGACAATTCTGCTTAACTGTTTTGCTGATTATAAAAGAATATATTTGTACGATTTCAATTGAAACAACCTCATGCTCTATATTCTAATTTCAGTTCTCTGCTCTGTTACTGTAGCCATCATCATAAAATTGGCTAAGCTGAGGGGAATAAACTACTTACAGCTATTGGTCTGGAATTATCCAATTGCGCTTTTACTGACTTATTTAGTCTTGAAGCCCGAAATTGTAACCTGGACATCAAATCTTCCTTGGAACTTATATTTACCCTTGGGATTTTTACTCCCCTTTATTTTTATATGTATTGCCATGTCAATCCGTTATGGTGGAATTGTAAAAACGGAGGTAGCTCAACGCCTATCCCTTTTTATACCCTTAATTGCTGCCTATCTATGGATGGATGAAAAGATGGAAAACTCCAAATTCATAGGGATTGCTGTAGGAATATTAGCAATTGTATTTTCAATAGGATGGAACAAGAAAAGCCAAACAGATAGTAAAAAATTCTGGGCATTTCCCATACTTGTATTTGTGGGAATGGGTATCATCGATATAATATTTAAACAAATTGCCCAACATCAGGAAGTGACTTATATGTCATCATTGTGGATTGTCTTTATTATTGCTTTGGGTTTCGCTTTATTATTTCTTTCCTTCCTGCTTTTAATTCGAAAGGAACCTTTTGATAAAAAGGCATTGTTATATGGAGCCGTTTTAGGATTGTTTAATTTTGGAAATATCGTATTTTATATGAAAGCACATCGTGCTTTGCCAGAAAGCCCATCCCTTGTCTTTACAGGTATGAATATTGGTGTTATATCTGTTGGTGCCTTGGCAGGTGTGCTTCTATTTGAAGAGAAACTTAGTATTTATAATAAAATAGGGGTAATTTTGGCCATTATTTCAGTTTTATTAATAGCATTTCTGTGAGTTTATTTGAAGATACATATAGAACAATTGATGAACCTTCTGAGGGAATTTTTAGAGATAAAGGAAGTAAGTTTATAGCATATGCACATCCTTTTAAAGATGAAAATAAAATAAAGGAAATTATAGCAGAGTTGAAAGCATTGCATCCCAAAGCTAGGCATCACTGTTGGGCATATAGATTAACACCAGATAGGACAATATTTCGAGTTAATGATGATGGAGAGCCATCAGGTACTGCCGGTCGTCCTATTCTAAATGTTTTATTATCTATGGATGTCACAAATGTTATGGTTGTTGTTGTCCGTTATTTCGGCGGAACATTACTGGGAGTTCCCGGTTTAATCAATGCCTATAAAACAGCAACTCAAGAAGCTTTATCAAATGCTACAATCATTGAAAAAACAGTGAATGACGTTTATGAAGTCCAATTTGACTATTTGCAAATGAACGATATCATGAAAATGGTTAAGGAATTGGACCTCATTGTATTGGGTCAAGAATTTGATACGAATTGTAAAATTACACTTGAAATCCGTAAATTACAGGTAAATGAAGTGATCGGGAGACTGGATAAGATTGAAGGTGTGAAGATCAATTACTTACGAACCATATGATTAACGATTCTGAACTAATTATTAATTCCGATGGAAGTATCTACCATTTGAATTTACTGCCTACTGATATTGCTGATACTATAATTTTTGTTGGTGACCCCGACCGCGTTCCTGAAGTTTCGAAATATTTTGAAAATATTGAAATTAAAAAAGGAAGGAGAGAGTTTATTACCCATACAGGAAATGTAAATGGGAAAAGAATTACCGTTATTTCTACAGGTATTGGAACCGACAATATAGATATTGTCCTGAATGAATTGGATGCACTCGTTAATGTTGATTTTGAAACCAAGACCTTAAAGCCTGAAATAAAATCATTGGATATCATCAGGATTGGAACTTCAGGGTCTATACAAGGAAATATCTCAATGGGAACAGTGTTAGCCTCGGAATATGCTATAGGATTTGATACCTTAATGCAATATTATAGAAAACCTTATACTCAACCCGAATTAGAATTACAAGATGCCGTAATCAAACATTTTGATAACCTTACATTCAAACCTTATGTGGGAAGGGCATCTCAAAGATTATTGGACAAATTTGCTTTTGATCTACCTAGAGGAATAACCATGACCGCACCAGGATTTTATGGCCCACAAGGACGTAACGTAAGATCTCAAAATACATACCCTGACTTAATCAAAAAAGCAAATAGTTTTCAAATTTCAGGAAGAAACCTAACCAATCTTGAAATGGAAACAGCAGGAATCTATGCTTTAAGTAATATGTTTGGACACCATGCAATTTCCATCAATGCCATATTAGCAAGTCGAGTAAATGAGTCCTTCAGTAAGAACCCTCAGGAAATTGTTGAGAATGCAATAAAACTTATTATGAGCAGGATTTAATAACTAAATTAAATTAAGCCAACAGCTGTACCTTTTCTCGCGGAATCGAACCTTAGCAGAATAAACAATAATATTGTAAATGACCATAAAGATGATCCTCCATAGCTGATGAAGGGCAGGGGAATTCCAATTACTGGAACAATCCCAATGGTCATCCCAATGTTGATAAAGAAGTGAAAAAATAGGATAGAGGCTACACCATATGCATAAATTCTCGCAAATGCCGTTCGCTGCCTTTCAGCAATATTGACTAAGCGAACCAATAATGCCACATAAATTGATATCAGTACAACCGAACCAACAAATCCCCATTCCTCACCAACTGTACAGAAAATGAAATCCGTACTTTGCTCAGGAACGAAATTATACTTCGTCTGAGTGCCTTGGAGATATCCTTTTCCGAACAACTGTCCTGATCCAATAGCAATCATAGATTGATTAAGATTATAACCTTGACCTTTCGGATCATCCATTTTACCTAAGATAATATCGATACGGTTTCTTTGGTGTGGTTGAAGAATTTGTTCATATGCAAAATCTACACATAAAATATAGACACTTGATACAACGAATAAGATCGCCATATTGATTAAATTCTTCCGCTTCTTTCGCATCATAAATGCAAAAAATCCACAGATTAAAGCCAAACAACCTATTAATATCCATTGATTGATTAGCAATGCTAATACAAATAATAAAATAGCCAATCCTCCGATAATCAATAGACCGGTACTAACATATCCTTCTCTATAAAAAACAAATACTAAAGAAAAGAAAGCTAATGCAGAACCTGTATCAGGTTGCAACATGACTAATGCAACCGGGAATAAAACAATACAAATCCCTATGAATAAAGTTTTCATATTGGGATTCTTATTGGTTTGATTACTAAGATAGTATGCTAACAATAAACAGGTAGCGAGCTTCCCGAATTCTGAAGGTTGAAGCCTGAAACTCCCAAGTGGTATCCATGCCTGGTTTCCACCTACATTCCTGCCGACCACCAAAACTGCTACTAAAAGTAAAATAACTATAATGTAAATGATGGGTGCAGAAGATATAAAAAATCGAGAATCTATAATAAGTATACAAATCCCAATGATTAAGGCTGTGAATATATAAATAGACTGTTTACCATAATTCGTGGCAAGATTAAACAACCCTGGGTTTTCAGGATCATAGACAGCAGCATGAATATTAAACCATCCAATAAGACATAGTGCCAACCATAGGCCAATCGTCAACCAATCAATTCTACCAAAAAAGCTTTTCTTTTGTAGGTTATTCATGGATTCTCCTCACTTGACTATGATGTACTAAAATACCAGATTCACTTTGTTTCTTTGGGTCTACCAAAACAGTTCTTACCGGTTCAGCTTTCGGTTTATTGTTTTTTGTGCTGTCTTTTTTAATAGTTTCCTCTTTCTTCACTTTTGGTTTAGGCATCAGATTACCATTGTATATTCGATCTTGAATGTACTTAGGCAATGAAATTGTGTCCTTTAAGTATTTTTCAACCATCATACTCGCAATAGGGGCTGCCCAAGTACCACCGTAACCAGCATTTTCAACAAAAACCGCAATTGCAATCTTCGGGTTTACACGTGGAGCAAATGCAAAAAATACAGCATGATTCTCACCGTGCGGGTTTTGAACCGTCCCTGTCTTACCGCACATCTCTATACCTGCAATTTTTGATGCCGCACCTGTACCTCCTTGGTTAACAGCTTGGCTCATACCTTCAATTACCGCCTCATAATACTTCGCATCAACACCGGCAGAGATCTTTTCCGTAAATTCTTCCTTAACAATTTGTTTCTCACCGATTCCTTTAATGAGGTGTGGCCTATAATAGAAACCCCGGTTGGCAACAATCGCCATAATGTTCGCCATTTGTAATGGCGTAATTCCCAATTCTCCTTGACCAATTGAAAGCGAAATGTTAAATCCTGATCTCCAATTTCCACTTCCATAGCGCTTTGTGTAGAAATCTGAAGTTGGTACCAATCCTGGCTTTTCGCCCGGTAAGTCAATCCCTAATTTATGACCTAATCCAAACTTCCCTAATGCTTCTTTCCAAAGATCATAAGCTTTTGGACCACTCATACCTCTCGAATCAATCATCTTTGCATACACATATCCATAATACGTATTGCAGGACATCTTAATAGATTTTACAAGGCCAGTGGCGCCATCAACGTGCGTACAACGCATAATCGCTCGGCCACCACCATATCGATAACCTCCTGGACAGTAAAATACCGTTTGGTCATTAATAACTCCAGCTTGTTGTGCAGTTAAAGCTGAAACTACTTTAAATACTGATCCTGGTGGGTATGACGCTTGGATGGGGCGAATAAACATTGGTTTAGTCTCATCATTCAAAAGCTTCATATAGTTGTTGCCCAATTCTCTCCCGACCATCATGTTCGGATTATAGGAAGGACTGCTGACAAAACTTAAAATCTCTCCCGTTGAAGGTTCTATCGCAACAACAGACCCCAATTTATTCTTCATCAGCTTCTCAGCTAGAATCTGAAGATCTTTATCTAATGAGGAAACAAGACCGTCACCTGTGACTGCTAAGGTATCATACTTTCCTTCCATAAAGCTCCCTTGAGGACGATTCAACGCATCTACCATTTGGTTTTCTACACCCCGCTTTCCTCGTAGAAGCTCTTCATATGCCCTTTCAACTCCTGATGCACCAATGTAATCACCTGGTCTATAAAAACCACTTGATTTTTCAATATCACGATCGTTTACTTCTTGGATATAGCCTAAAAACTGCGCAGCAATGCTGTCAGGATAGCTCCTTACCGTTCTGTTCAAAGGATAAAAACCTCTGAACTTATATAAATGCTCCTGAAATTTAGCATAGACAGTTGATGAAACCTGTTTCATGAATTGAGACGCTCTGTAAGGCGAATGAGCTTTTGCCTTTTTCATTCTTACATTGAAATCTAACGTATCAATACCTAGTAAATCACACAATAGCAGCGTGTCCAAATCCTTAACTTCCCTCGGGGTAACCATGATATCATATACAGGTTCATTTTGAACCAAGACCTTACCATTCCTGTCGAGAATAACGCCCCGCGCCGGATAAATAATTTTTTTGCGCATTACATTATTGTTGGCTGATAATAAATACTTGTCGTCAATGACCTGTATATAAAACAGCCTAGCAACAATCACTAGTGCAATAGCAATAAATATTCCTTGAATTACAAACTTACGGTTGAAATAACTATTGTTCATGAGAATAAGACCGTAATTATTAATTACTTAATAAGCGAGATTTTCTTTTGTAAATAAGTATACTAATCAATATGATTAACAAGATAGTAAAAATACTGCTTAGTAAGATGCTTAGCAACGTGCTTAAATAGTTTGAAAAACTAAAATATTCAACGTGGAGAAGAACTAAATGATGAATTAAAGTTCCAATTGAAATATAGGATAAATACCATTTAGACCCCATATTTCCTAAGGAAGGCGTCTCAAACGAATCTTGTACATCCACATCTAATGTGATTCTATGGAAGAATATTCTATACCATGCCAATGCAACGCAGGCTGCAGCATGGACTCCAATGGAATCGTAAAATGCATCAACAGTCAATCCTGTCAAGAATGCCAAAACATATAGTAGGAAGTTTGGAGTTCCAATTGGTAATAAAAAGATAATGAGAATATATGGAAATGGCGTCGCAAGATTGTAATATCCAATATTTTTGAATAATACCACCTGCATAGCAATCAATATCACAAAACGAAGTACATTGAAAATTATTAACCTACCCATCGTTATCCTCCGTTACTGCTTCCAATTGATTTTTTTCATCCTCCAATAAATCCTTAACAACATAAACATGATTCAGGTTGCTAAAATTCGTCCTTAATTTAATCTTTACGTCCAAAAATGATCCCCCAGAACTAATTCCCGTTTCTTCAACCGCACCAATTTCAATCCCTTTTGGAAATAAAGAAAACCCAGAAGTGTACACTTTTTGGCCTTTTTGAACTTTAATATGATTAGGGATATCTTTTACAATCGCAAACTGAGGATCCATAGTATTACCCCAAACTAATGAACCAAAAACATTCGTTGTGTCTAAGGTCACTGAGATCCTCGTATCGGGATGTAATAATGATTGAATGGTACTGAAATGCGGAGACACATTTAAAACTATACCGACAACCCCATTGGAAGTAATAACCCCTAAACCTTTTTGAATACCAGCTATAGATCCTTTGTTAATAGTGATAAAGTTACTTTTTTGATGAATACTATTATTCACAACCTCTGCCATCGTAAACTGATAGCGGTTCATTTCTATCGAATCTACTATTCGGACAGAATCCAAAGTGTCAGTTAATAAGTAATGTTGTAATTGCTTACGAAGTTCAGAGTTTTCTACCGCTAGATTCTTGTTTGTTTCCTCAAGTGCCAAATAGCTTTTCCAAGAGTTCAGCTTGTCATAGAAAGAGCCAACAACTACATTCGAAGAGTTAATAAAAGCGGATCGTTGGTATCGATTGTTTTGGACAACTAATAAAAGGGAAGCAACAAAAAAAAGAATAAACCAAAAAAAGGCATTATATCTAACCAAGAAAAGCCAAAGGTTTTTCATTATTGTTCTCTTTTAATAATTACGCGATATAATATTATTGGAATATTATATCGCGTAAACATAAATTCTTTAATTATTCTATTACTGCATTAAGAACTTGAATCGTCCAATGTTCTTAAGAGCAATACCTGTTCCTCGTACTACTGCGCGAAGTGGATCTTCAGCAACGTGGACAGGAAGCTTAGTTTTTGCTTGGATCCGTTTATCCAATCCACGAAGAAGTGCACCACCTCCTGTTAGGTAGATCCCAGTTTGATAAATATCAGCAGAAAGTTCCGGAGGAGTAATTTCCAAGGCCTTTAAGATTGCTTCCTCTATTTTAGAAATCGATTTGTCTAAACAATGAGCAATTTCTGTATAGGAAACCGTAATCTGCTTTGGAATACCAGTCATCAAATCACGACCCTGCACAGCAAAATCCTCTGGTGGATCAGTAAGCTCTGGTAAAGCAGCACCAACTTCGATTTTAATCTTCTCCGCAGTACGGTCTCCGATCATGATGTTATGCTGACGACGAATATATTGTACAATGTCTGAATCAAAGTTATCTCCTGCAACACGTATGGATTGATCACATACAATACCGGATAAAGCAATAACAGCAATTTCTGTCGTACCGCCACCGATATCTATAATCATATTTCCAACTGGCTCCTCAACATCAATCCCTATGCCCACTGCAGCTGCCATCGGTTCGTGGATTAAATACACTTCTTTGGCGCCTGCAATTTCTGCAGAATCCCGTACAGCACGTTTCTCAACCTCCGTTATGCCTGAAGGGATACAAACAACCATACGTAAGGATGGAAAAAACCAACTCTTACCTTTGTTAATCAATTTAACCATTCCTCGGATTAAATGCTCCGCAGCAGTAAAATCTGCAATAACACCATCCCGTAATGGCCTTACTGTTTTTATGTTGTCGTGAGTTTTACCCTCCATTTGCATTGCTTGACGACCTATCGCTATCACCTTATTGGTGGTGCGGTCAAATGCTACGATTGAGGGCTCATCTACTACTACTTTATCATTGTGAATGATTAGGGTGTTAGCTGTTCCCAAGTCTATTGCAACTTCTTGCGTAAACCAATTAAAAAGCCCCATTTAGATGTGAAAGTATTATTTGTAATTTAATTGCAAACCTAATGAAAAAAAATGGTTTTTTATGAAAGCATTAGCTATAAAAAATCATCTTTTTATTATGAAAAAATTCAAATTTTTAAATATGTCAATGCAAACGAAAATAATCTAAAATTATTGTACCGATGTCCCAATATAATAGTTGAAAGTGTCTACTTTAAAATTCTCCCTAGTCAATCCTTCTAATCTCATGACTTTAAAATTGTCTGTAGGTTTTATGAGTATCCTTTTTCCATCCTTGTCAAATATGTGAACCGGCATGTCAAACCCTTTCACTTCTGATATCCATCGAACCATAAATACTCCTGGATCATTCTCAATAACCTCCAAAATAGGGATATTCACCGTCTTTACATACTGCTCGAATGTTTTGGAAAGATTCATGCCCGACTCTCTGTTTATGTAACTAACAATATCGTTATAGTCAACAGTTTTATGATAGAATTCTTCATTCAATCCTCTTAAAATCTTTAACCATTTTGCATCGTCATCAATTATCGTTCGAATCATATTCAGCATAACTCCACCCTTATTGTACATGTCTCCAGAACCTTCTTTATTGACATGATATGGACCTTGGGTAGGAATGTCATTTTGAATCCCCCTTCGGTTTCCATTAACATACGCTTGACTCGCCTCCTTCCCATAGAAAAAATCAATAAATAATGCTTCTGAATAATTCGTGAAACTTTCATGAATCCACATATCTCCCAAATCTTTCGACGTAATGTTGTTCCCAAACCACTCATGACCCGATTCATGAACAACAATAAAATCCCATTTTAAGCCCCATCCTGTCCTTGATCCATCCCTCCCTAAGTACCCGTTTTGATACTTATTTCCATATGCAACCGCACTCTGATGCTCCATGCCCAAATGAGCTGTCTCAACTAATTTATAGCCATCCTCATAAAATGGATAGGGGCCAAACCAATGTTCGAAGGCTTTCAAAGTCTCGTTTGCATTCTTCTTTAAATGATCAATTTTTTTTGCATTTTCCTTAAGAATATAATAATCAACACTTAATGGACCTTTCTCACCTTGATAGGTTTCTTTAAAATGTGAATAGTCTCCAATATTTAACGCAACATTGTAGTTGTTGATAGGATTATTAACCTTCCAATGGTACTTTGTATATCCATCCTTAAGCTTTTCCGTCTTTACAAGCCTCCCGTTCGATACATTCATGACCTCATTCGGCACAGCAACTGAAATTAACATACTCTCGGCTTCATCTGATTGATGATCTTTATTGGGCCACCATACGCTCGCTCCTAATCCTTGGCACGCTGTCGCAACCCATGGCTTACCATTACTGTCCTTCTTCCAATCAAATCCACCATCCCATGGAGCCCTAGTAGCTTGAATAGGATTGCCCGAATAGAAAACAGTGAATGAATCTACTTTCCCCTTTTCTATATATTGTGGGAAATCTACAAATACCGCATTATATTCTCTGGTAAATGGAATGTCCCTGCCTCTATATTGGACCTTATCCACAGATAGATTGTCAAATAAATCAAATTGTAATTTGTTGAACCTTTCAACTGCTTGGAATTTAAAGAGATTGCTTCCTGATATAAACTTATTGTCGATGTCAACTTTAACATCTAAATGATAGTATTGAATATCGTAGCATGTCCTTAATGGAGTCAGTTCTCCACGAAGCGAATCTGCTTTATTGTATATTTCTTTTGCTTTCATTAATTGTGCTTGACCCGGCATTGCGCTCGAACAAAATATCAGACCAAGCAAAATTGCTTTTGCATAATTCTTTTTTAATTTCATAATCAGGTTATTCTATTATTTCTTTCTGCTATTAAAATAGGATTCAATCTGCTCTAAATTAAAAGCATTCAAACATTTTTCCTTAGTCAATCCGCCTTTCCTACCTACATAAACACCATATTCCATATCCAAGAATCCTTCTTTTCGATGAGCATCGGGATTTATTGAAAGCAAAACTCCTTTTTCTAATGCGTATTGATGCCATCTCCAATCCAAATCTAGACGTAGTGGGTTTGCATTTATTTCAATAACCACATGATTTGATGAACAAGCATCAATGACTTTTTTGAAATCCAATGGATATCCGGCCCTTGAAAGCAATAATCGACCCGTTGGGTGACCAAGGATAGTCGTATATGGATTTTCAATGGCTTTAATAATTCTTTCCGTAGCCTTAGATTCATCCATTTTTAAATTGCTATGAATCGAAGCAACTACAAAATCAAATTTTGCCAATACCTCATCTGGGTAATCCAATGAACCATCTGATAAAATATCAGATTCAATTCCTTTAAATATTTTAAATGGTGCTAACTTTTGGTTTAATTGATCAATTTCTTCCCATTGCTGCTCAAGCCTCTCAAGCTGAAGGCCATTTGCATAAACTGCCGTCTTGGAATGGTCGCAAACACCTAAATACTCAAGTCCTAAATCCTCTTTACAGTAATTCGCCATATCTTTGAGCGAATGAACACCATCACTATAAGTTGTATGATTATGTAAAGTTCCCTTTAAATCTGAATAACTGATTAATGTGGGTAGTTTGCCCGATTTTGCCAGGTCAATTACATTTCCTGATTCCCGCAGCTCCGGCTCAATATAGGATAATCCTAATGATTTATATATTTCTTCCTCAGAATTTAATGGATCTATGGTCCCTAGTTGCTCCAATTGCTCGATATGCGCCGAAGATCCAGTACTTATCAATAATTCCTTTGCATAGAACTCTGGGGAACATATCGTTATTTCAAAAGGAATTCCATTCTGATCTTTAAAATTTATTTTCTGTGTCTCCGTATGAATATCAAATTCAAATTCCATAGCTTTAACTGCTTTTTGAACTTCCTTTGATTCAGCAGCAATTATTAAATCAACATGTTGTAATACCTCAACTTTCCGACGATAGTCGCCCGTAAAGCTAATAGGGGATAGGGGCAATTGTTTTTCTAAATGTTGAATGACTTCTAGAGAAGATGGCATAACTTTAGCAAATAAGTACCAACCTTGGTTGGCAATGGAAAATTCTATCGCCTTCTTAATATCTTCCTGAGTTTTTAATCCGAAACCTTTGGCCTCGATCAATCTATTCTCATTACATGCATAATAAAGTTCACCAACAGATTCTATTTGTAGATCATTCCAGATTATTTGAACCTTTTTCGGACCGAGACCCTTTATCTTCAGCATTTCCAATATGCCTTCTGGAGTTTTAGCAATTAACTTCTCCAATTCCGGAAAGGTACCAGTGGTTATCACCTGAATTATCTTTTCTGCAGTGCTTTTACCGATGTTAGGTTGCTCACTTAGAGTTTCTAAATCAGATTGACTTGCAGAAAATGGTAATTTGTCTATTCGGAAGGAAGCTGATGCCATAGCTTTAGTCCTAAATGGATTCTCATTATACAGTTCCATTAATTGAGAACACAATTTAAAAACCTTAGCTATGTCTTTGTTTGTCATATTTTTTTCTTTCTATTTGTTAAAATCAAATCTACGAAATTTGAAATTAGATTATGGATATCCTTTTATTACAGAATGAATTTTCAGACAAGGAATTTCCAGTGTAGGAAAGGCACAAAAAAAGCCTTATCAGAGGATAAGGCTTCATCTTTTATAGTTTGTTTTAATGTTGTACTACTTCATCTTTTTTTACAACCGGTTCAGATTCAGGGCGATTGTACTTATGGATGATTAAGCGAATACCTGAATTCTTCGTCAAGAACTTAATAGACCAGTTTACAAACGTTACCAACCTATTTCTAAATCCGAAAATCGAAACCAGGTGAACGAACATCCATGTCATCCATGCCAAAAATCCTTTCATATGTAAACTACCCATATCCACTACAGCTCTATTTCTACCCACAGTCGCCATTGAACCTTTATCGAAATATTTGAAATTTTCTGTTTCTTGGCTATTCAATTGATTTAAAATATGCTTTGCAACATATTTTCCTTGCTGTTGTGCAACAGGTGCAACTCCTGGTAATCCCCTGGGATTTTCTGCAGTAATCATGGCCGAAACATCACCAATCGCATATACATCTTTTTCTCCCTCAACCTGACATTGCTCGTTGATTCTGATGCGGTTGCCACGCTCAATAATATCTGAATGAATTCCCTCAGGCATTTGACCCATGACACCTGCTCCCCAAATTACCGTTTTGGTGGGTATTTGCTCTCCTGATGATAAGGTTACCGTATTACCATCGTAATCCGTTACAACTGTATTTAATATGGTCTTTACTCCTAATTCATTTAAATATCTCTCCGCATCTCGTGATGACTTTTCTGATAAGGCACCCAATATTTTCCCTGTTCCCTCAACTAAAAACACCTTCATCTCATAGGTCGATAATTCAGGATAATCCTTTTTCAACATATGTTGTTGGTATTCCGCAATTGCGCCTGATAGTTCCACACCGGTCGGGCCTCCTCCTACAACAACAAAATTTAAATAACGCTCCCTGTCAGATGTATTCTTTCTCAAAACAGCCTCCTCAAGATTCTGCAATAAGTAACTCCGAATATTCAATGCTTCAATAATATTTTTCATCGGAAGGGCATATTTCTCAACTTGCTTGTTGCCAAAAAAGTTGGATGTAGCTCCTGTAGCAATAACCAAATAATCGTAATCATAGTCTGCAACAGACGTATGAACCATTTTATTCTTGCTGTCAATACGTAGTACTTCAGCCAACCTAAAACGGAAGTTGCTCTGGTTTTTGAACATCTTTCGAAGTGGAAACGAAATAGAATCTGACGCTAATGTTCCTGTTGCAACCTGATACATCAGAGGTTGAAACGTGTGGTAGTTGTTACGGTCAATTAGTAAAACTTCTACCTCTTTGTTTTTCAATTGCCGGGCTAATTCAACACCACCGAACCCAGCTCCAATGATAATAACTCGGGGAAAGTTTCTTTCAGAACGATTTAACAACATAATACTTTCTTGTTATAAGAATTTTAAAATAAAGGACAAATATCTGACATTTTCCTGCATAATCCATTAATTAATTGCATTAATTTTAGTTTTTTAGCAATTTTGATGTTTGAACTTATTCTATATCCTTAGTTTTCAATTACTTAATTAGTCAATGCTAAGTGTAGAAAGTACACTATTGATCGGCTATTGTAAACTGCCTTTAATTTTTATCGTCAATCCATTATTCATTTCAGTCAACCTCAGTTGGCATGCTAATCGGCTGTTATCATCCGAATCTGGTAAAGTATCTAACATGTCAAGTTCTTGGTCGGCAGCTTCAGGTAAATTCTCCATTCCTGATAAAACCTCAACATGACAGGTTGCACACAATGCCATACCTCCACAGGTCGCTAAAATATTATATTCAGAGGCTTTAAGTATTTCCATCAAACTTAAATTTACATCGGTGGGAACCATAACCTCTTGAATTGTCCCATCTCTATCTTCTACATGAATTGTGATTATATTCTCCATCATTAAAACGCGTTTATTCCATTTACAGTTGTATATTTAAAACTTAACTTTTGTTCAGGATAAACATATTTAAATGCACTCTGAACCATTAGCGCGGCTTCATGATAACCACAAAGAATAAGCTTCAATTTACCAGGATAGGTATTAATATCGCCTATGGCATAAATGCGTTCTACATTTGTCGAATAATCAAATGTATCAACCTCAATGGCATTCTTATCTATCGTTAACCCCCAATCGGCAATCGGTCCAAGTTTCGGACTTAAACCATACAATGGAATAAAATGATCTGTATGAATAACAACCTCTTCCTTGCTTTTGTTTGTCATAAATACTGATTCTAAATGTCCATTCCCATTGAGTTTCTGTAAGTTATGTGATAATAATAAGTTAATCTTACCTTGCTGTGCTAAATTAAAAACTTTCTCTGCGGAATCTGGTGCTCCTCGAAAACTATCGCTTCTATGCACTAACGTTACCTCCTTGGCTATATCACTTAGAAAAATCGTCCAATCTAATGCAGAATCCCCACCTCCAGCTATAACAATGCGTTCATCCCGAAACCTTTCCGGGTCTTTTATCATATAATGAACATTTTTACCCTCATAGGTTGTCAGGTTTTCAAGTTCTGGTTTTCTAGGTTCAAAACATCCTAATCCTCCTGCTATGACAACAACTTGGCAATGTATCTCACTGCCTTCCGATCCTAAAACTAAATATGAACCATCATCTTGCTTTTTCAATGAGTCAACTCGCTCACCTAAACTAAAAGTAGGCTGGAAAGGCTCAATCTGTTTCATCTGATTGTTAATAAGCTCTTGCGCAGTTATACTCGGGTATCCAGGAATGTCATATATCGGCTTGTGTGGATATATTTCTGAAAGTTGACCTCCAACTTGTGGCAATGCATCTATTAAATGACAACGCATTTTTAATAATCCTGCCTCAAATACAGCAAATAGACCTACTGGCCCAGCTCCTATAATGCAAATATCTGTTGTTATCATATCTTTTTTTTGTCTAGATTATTGTAAATTGTGTTTAATATTCTGCTGAAATGCTCAAAATCTTCATCCGTAAGGTTCTCCCAGGCTTGCATCCTGAATTCCTTGACTAAAGGAGCAAGATTTGTTGCTTGGTCCTTACCTAGTTCCGTTAATTGAATATGTAGGCTCCTTCGATCTGTCGGATGTTCTACTCGTTTCACTGACCCTTTCTTTATTAATAAGTCTATAATGCGGGTCATGGTAGGTTGGTCCTTACCACATAATTCTGCTAAATCCTTATGAGTTAGATCCTCATGTTCGTATAATGTCTTGATAACTGACCATTGATCTACCGTGAGGTCTATTCCATTCTCAACAAATGCTGATTGTGCAAATTGTTTAACCCTCCGTGCCGTACGATCCAAAACAAAGGAGTATTGATTGAATTTTTCTTTTAGCATAACAACTATTAGTATGACAAGTAAATCTAGCGATTTTTCTTTTATAAAATGAATTCATCACACAATTTTACATGAACTAGACTTTCTTATAATTTAACATCCTTTAAAAAAGCTCTCTGTTGATCCACATTTAATCTCAAAGGTTAATATTCTATTATATTTAGATAACATTGACGAATAGAAACGGCTTATTCAAACCTAATTTTATAAAAACAATTTAATCCTATGAAAGCCTTAATCTGTTCCAAACCGGGAGATTTAATTTACCATGAATTTGAACTGCCTCAACAAAAACCAGGTTATACCTTATTAAAAGTCAAGGCTATAGGGGTTTGTGGAACAGATTTACATGCTTATGAAGGAACTCAACCCTATTTTTCTTATCCTCGAATTCTAGGACACGAAATTGCAGGTGAAATAGTTGAAACAAGGAACGAAGAATTTAAAAAAGGAGACTTTGTAACCATTATTCCCTATTTCAATTGTGGGCGGTGCCAAGCTTGTAAATCATCCAAAGGAAACTGCTGTGTTTCTTTAGAGGTGTTTGGAGTTCATACTGATGGTGGAATGAGAGAATATATTTCTATCCCAGATAGTTGTTTAATTGCTGCTGAAGGGTTGCAACTTTCAGAATTGGCAATGATAGAACCATACTCAATTGCTAAACATGGTATCAATAGGGCTGCCTTGCAAAATTCTGAATATGCAGTTGTTGTCGGTGCAGGTCCAATTGGTATTGCTGCTGCTACTTTTGCCAGTCTAACTGGTGCAAAAGTTCTTGTCTTGGATGTAAACACTGAGAGATTAGCACTGTGTGCATCAATTTTGCCAACTGTAGAAACCTCGATAGCAAATGACAAAGATATTTTTGAAAAAGTATCTGAATTTACCTCTGGAACCATGGCTAATGTCTTAATTGATGCCACTGGGAATTTAAATGCAATTAATTCAAGCTTTAAATTCTTAGCACATGCAGGTAGATACGTATTAATCGGATTGCAATCTGGGAATATTTCATTTAGCCACCCTGAATTTCATAAAAGGGAAGCTACTTTGTTAAGTAGTAGAAATGCCTCAAAAAAGGATTTTGAAGAAGTGATTGCTCATATACAAAATCGAGAAATTGATGTAAATAAAATCATAACCCATAGAATTCCTTTTTTGGAACTTGGTGATAGATTTCCGGAATTATTAAATCTGAATAATAAAGTTGTAAAAGCTGTGGTGGAATTTTAATCTAACCTATATAAAAACTTAAGATCTAATTATGAAGTACAAAAACCAAATTTTTAATCGGAATTCTCTTTTATTGACAGGATTTGCTTTTTTACTATTCAACCATCCAATTAACGCACAAGTTAAGGACCGTGAGATTCCGAAAGAATGGGATAACCTGGTTGAAGGTGGCAGGTTTAGAGATTTATTCCTCCCAATGCATAACGGAAAGATAGTCAAAAAACCGAATTGGGGAGCTGATGCAGTAATGAACCGTTATGTCGATAATGGAATCGAAGATCAAAAAAATTCCTATTGGGGTGGCAATATTAAATACGCCAATGGTCAATACCATCTCTTTGTTTGCGGTTGGCCCGAATCCTCAGAAAAAGGTCATATGGCTTGGCCTGGTTCAACTGTATATCATACTATAAGCAAAAACATTAATGGACCTTATAAAATTATAGATACCATTGGGAAAGGGCATAACCCAGAAATATTTCAAGCAAAAGATGGATCTTATGTAATATATGTCATTGATGGATCTTACCGTTCAAAAACTTTGAACGGTCCATGGACCTATGAAAAATTATTATTTGATAATAGAGATCGCCCAATAATTGAAGGTCTCTCTAATTTAACTTTTGCAAAAAGAGAGGATGGTTCTCAGCTTATGGTATGTAGAGGGGGTGGGGTTTGGTTTAGCGAAAACGGTATCAGTCCTTATATGCAAGTGTCAAATCAAAGAGTTTACCCTCCAGTCGAAGGCGAATTTGAAGATCCTGTGGTTTGGAAAGACCATATTCAATATCATTTAATCGTCAATGATTGGTTAGGAAGAATTGCTTTTTATCAGCGTAGTGCTGACGGTATTAATTGGGTTACTGACCCAGGTCAAGCATATACAATTGGTATTGCAAAACACAAGGATGGAAACAAAGAAGATTGGTATAAATACGAACGGATTAAAATCTTTCAGGATGAATATGGAAGAGCAATATCATCAAATTTTGCAGTTATTGATACCATTAAATGGGAAGATAAGGCTAATGATAAATATAGTTCTAAAAATATTGTTATTCCTTTGAACAAACCTGTCTTGTTGGAATTCCTAAATCCAAAACTTCCTTCTGCTGATGAAGAAATTAAGGTTTTAGTAAAAGCTGAAAAAGGATTTGATCCGAATAAAGACCTTGATTTGAAGTCTTTACGATTTGGCTCTAATGAAACCGTTAACTATGGCGGTGGAAGTCAAGTTCTAAGAACTGAAAAGGCTAATGACGGATTAATTTTAATCTTCTCAAAACAAGATCATAATTTAAATCAAGATGAATTCGCTCCTAAGTTATTAGGTAAAAGAAAGGATGGAAATCTGTTATTTGGGTATACTCGCGTCCCTTGGGCAAAATATGAAAAAGGAATTCTAAGTGCTAAAAAACCAGTGTTTCTCGTAGAATCCGGAAAGTCAGTTGTGAAGATGGAAGTTCAGAATTTTGGGGTAAAACCAAGTTCAAATGCAACAATTAAATTGAATCAAATCGTCAATGGAAAAACAAAAGTCCTTGCTGAACATCGTTTAAATCAAATTAAACCCTATGAAAAAGAATTGGTATCAATAAATTTAAAGGAGTTCGTCCCTTCTGAAGAATATAGTGTCATTATTGATGAAGAAGGATCTAAACTTAATGAATGGAAGTTTAAAATGTAAGATTAATTCAAATCCCTGAACCCTCCTTAAAATATAAGAAAATTGTTTTTTAAGTAGGGTTTAGTCATTTTTTATGGCAAGTCTATCTTTGAATTGCCTTGGTGTTATACCTTTTATCGATTTGAAAATTTTATTGAAGTTTGAAAGACTAGAAAAACCAGAATCATAAGCAATATTGCTAATCAAATTGTCTGTTTTCATCATTTCCTGACATGCTATACTGATTCTAGTCTCATTTACAAACTGAATAAAACTCTTTTGAGTTCTGTTCTTAAAAAACCTACAGAAGGCCTGTTTAGTCATGTTCGCCATTTCTGCCGCTTCGTCCAATTTAATTTCCTTATTATAGTTCTCTAAAACAAATCGTATGATATGATCCACTTGATTACCCTTGAAATCTTGCGAAGAATATCGATTTCTATAACTTGAACTTGAAATAAATTGGTAGTTTTCTGATTTAACGATTTCATCCAGCAGCTGAAGGAAATAGATGGTTCTCTCTAAATCCTCAGCTTCGTTAATGGCAAATAAGAGTTTTGTCAATCGATTCTTGTTTTTGCCATTAAAAATTATTCCTCTTTCAGCTTGTTTAAAAAATGACCTTATACCATGTACTTCTTGTAATGGTTCAAGTAGGGATAAGCATTTTTCAACGTCAATAAACAAGGTAATGGAAGATGCTGTTTCAATATGCTTGGGATTGGCTTCTTGCGAATACCAAACATGTGGTAAATTGGAACCTAATAAAGTGAGTTCCCCTTCTTCAAAATTTGAAATATTATCACCAATTACCCGCTGACCTGAACCTTCCAAAATGTAGTTAATCTGGATTTCCTCGTGAAAATGAAAATTTGTGGAAAATAATTGATCGCTGTAGTGTCGAAATTTATACACTTCATTATCAAGCTGGCTTAATATCCGATCAAATTTTGGTTTCATTTATAAATTGCTGTTATTTAATAAAGAGACCTTGAAAATAAGGATATAATCTTGCTTAAGCAAGTTTTAAGGACTATATTGATCGGAATCTTTCATGATATTTTTTGTTAATATAGGATGTAATCTTGTTAATTCTATTCAACCACAAGAAGATTAAATAAGGTAATTTTATTCTTGCAGGAATTCCTGAATTCCTTTATACCTAATTTAATCTTTTATGAAAATCAATTCCCCATTTCTCTTTTTGAAAACTATCATCCTTTTCATCATGCTA
>JBEBTR010000029.1:0-26310 GCA_040393725.1 Sphingobacterium endophyticum
TAGCAGATGGCATGAGCAAAGGGATCCAGTTCTTGATGAAAAAGAACAAGATCGATGTGATCATGGGTACTGCAAAAATTAAAAAAGGTGGTAAAATCGAAGTTAAAGCAGCAGATGGTTCTACGAAGGAATATACTGCCAAGCATACAATCCTAGCTACAGGAGCTCGATCTAGAGAATTACCTAACCTACCACAAGATGGCAAAAAAATCATTGGATACCGTCAAGCGATGAACCTTCCTAAACAACCTAAATCAATGGTCGTAGTAGGATCAGGTGCAATTGGTGTTGAATTTGCTTATTTCTATAATGCAATCGGGACTAAAGTTACGATCGTGGAATTTATGGATCGTATCGTTCCTGTTGAAGATGAAGAAATCTCAAAACAATTAGAAAAATCACTTAAGAAAGCTGGAATAAATATTCTTACGAAATCTGAAGTTCAATCTGTTGACACGAAAGGTGACCTTTGTAAAGTTTCTATTAAAACAGAGAAAGGTACAGAAACATTGGAAGCAGAAGTAGTACTTTCTGCAGTTGGAATTACGCCAAACATTGAGAACTTAGGTCTTGAAGAAGTTGGAGTAAAAACGGATAAGGGCAGAGTTTTAGTAGATGATTTTTATAAAACAAATATTGATGGTGTTTATGCAATCGGAGATATCGTAAAGGGTCAAGCCCTTGCACACGTAGCATCTGCTGAGGGTATTACCTGTGTTGAAAAAATCAAAGGTTTACACGTAGATCCGATTGATTACAATAATATCCCTGGATGTACCTATTGTTCTCCTGAAGTTGCTTCTGTAGGTTTTACGGAAAAAGCTGCTAAGGATGCAGGATACGAAATCAAAGTTGGTAAATTCCCATTCTCAGCTTCAGGTAAAGCTTCTGCGGCTGGAGCAAAAGATGGCTTTGTAAAAGTTATTTTTGACGCGAAATATGGTGAATTCCTAGGTGCACATTTAATTGGTGCAAATGTTACTGAAATGATCGCTGAAGTGGTTGTTGCTCGTAAATTAGAGTCAACAGGTCACGAAATCATTAAATCAGTTCACCCTCACCCTACCATGAGTGAAGCTATTATGGAAGCTGTTGCCGATGCTTACGGTGAAGTAATCCATTTATAAGATAACAAGATATAAAAAAAGCCATCGATGGATGGCTTTTTTTATATTTAATTAATATCAGATAGATTAAAATAAATACATTTTAAGATATAAAATGTCGACATTTTTTATAGATTTGAATATTAATAAAATAAAAATGAACGCTATAATTATGGTTCTTGGGTCACCGAATGATAACAATGGTAATCTTTCAACATTTGCATTTGATAGATTGTACCGAACCTATGATTTGGCAGAATCAAACGAAACTTCCAAAATACTATGTACCGGTGGAATTGGAGAACATTTCAATAAAACCAATAAACCACATTTTTACTATGCTCAAGAATTTCTAAAACTTAAGGGCATAGATCCTAGCCGATTTCTACCAGGCATAGCTTCAAAAAATACTGTGGAGGATTTCTCGCTTTCAAAATCACTGATCGAGGAAATAAAACCAGACCTGCTCATCATTATCACCTCTGAATTCCATATGGAAAGAGTCAAAATATTGGCTGAGGCTATTATTCCTGATTTGACTAAATTTTATGTTTCTGTTGACACTTCCCTTACAACCTTAGAGATGAGACCTTTAATAGAACATGAAAAAAATGCTATAATTTTTCTCAAGGAAAATGGAATAAAATATTAATTTATTTTTTCTTCCAAATACTTTCTGCCCATCTTCCCACAAACCAAAAGGAAACCGCTAATAAAAGGAAGAATATCGTTCGGTTAATATTATCCCATAAATATTCAACAAACCTAGTGTAGAGATTCAAAATAAAGAAAACGAAGCCTATATCTCGGGAAACATGATTTTTGGTTTTCATGCCATAAATTGCTAACCCTAATGACAATCCCACAGCAAGTAGACCCCAATAAAAGATTTCGTATTGCCTAACACTTGACCATTTATCAAAATCACTGTAATTTCCAAAAATGGACAATAACCATAAAGCAATCATGGTATACAAGAGACCTACAGTAAATGATGTGGATTGAAAAACCTTGATAGATTTAATTCTTGGCTGCACAAAAATAGCGAAAGCAGTCAGGAGTAAACCAAAAATAGTAAACCTTAGCGGATAATTCATCCCCCAAAACTTAAAGCCCCAGTTGCTATGGAAAGCAGTTTCCGTAGCAAACCAAATACCTAATGCGACCAATGTGAAGACCCAAAGCAATTTAGAGGTTAATTTTATGGATAGAATGGCATATATAATGATTGACAAGAGAAAGAGCCAGGTGAAGTGGTATTCATTGCGATCTAAAACCTGACCTAAAAACCCAATGCTTGCAGCAGTTGAAAATGCACCTGCCAGCATAAGGGTTTCATTAGAAAAATTTTTGTCGGGATTTTTAGCTTTATTTCTGAAGCCCAGGATGTAGAACAATACAGCTAGGCCTGCAAATCCCAAACAGAAAATAACATTTGGAGTTTCATAAAATTTCTCCACAAGGTCAGACAGGTAACCATCTGAAAACAGAGATACAACCGAAAAAATCAAGGATGCCAAAGCTATCCAAAAGGCATACCTAGCCAACATTCCCCATTCAAATCCCTTATCATCAAGGTTCGCCTTTAGTTCTTCAGATTTCTCTGGGCTTAGCAAACCCTCGCGCTCCCAATGCTGCACAGCTTGCTCAATCGTTTCTCGCTCAGATTTATTTACGTCTAATTTCTTCAAAATGTTGCGCTTTGTTAATTAAAGGTAATACTTTTCAATAATCCTGCCTAATAGAAGATTAGCCTTTCGGTTCTTAAAAATCTCTACCTAAAAATCTGTAACTTTGCATTTTGCTAAAAGGATAGATTAATGGCCGTAAAAAAAGCAGTAGACCTCGGAGATCAAAGCGAAGTAGAAGTTTTTGGTGCTCGAGTGCATAACCTCAAAAATATAGACGTATCATTTCCAAGAAATCAACTTGTTGTCATTACCGGATTAAGTGGGAGTGGAAAGTCATCATTGGCTTTCGACACTATTTATGCGGAAGGACAACGGCGTTATATGGAAACTTTTTCAGCATATAGCCGTCAGTTTTTAGGAGGCATGGAAAGGCCAGATGTGGATAAAATTTCCGGCCTTAGCCCAGTAATTTCTATTGAACAAAAAACAACTTCCAAAAACCCAAGGTCGACAGTAGGTACCATTACTGAAATCTATGATTTTCTAAGATTGCTTTACGCAAGAATTGGTGAAGCCTACTCTTATGTTACAGGGAAAAAAATGGAACGTATGTCTGATGATGAAATCACAGATAGAATCCTGGCTGAGTTTAATAATGAAGGAATATATATCCTTGCCCCAGTTGTGAAAGGGAGAAAAGGTCATTATCGGGAACTTTTCGAACAAATCAGAAAGCAAGGCTATACGAAAGTACGTGTTGATGGAGAAATATTAGACCTTGTAGCAAAGATGCAGGTTGACCGATATAAGATCCATGATATTGAAATTGTCGTCGACAGAATATTAGTTGAAAAAGAAAGTCGGAAAAGACTTTTTACTTCGATAGGTCAGGCATTGAAAACATCCAAAGGAATTATTAAGATTGCCAATAAGGAAAATAAAGAACAATTTTTCAGCAGGTATTTGATGGATGCCGAATCTGGAATTTCTTATGATGAACCACAACCAAATACATTTTCATTCAACTCACCATATGGGGCATGTCCCAAATGTGACGGATTAGGCTATATTTATGAAATAGACAAAAAAATTGTGATTCCTGATCGTAGCTTAAGCATTCAGAAAGGTGCTATTGTTCCATTAGGTCCAGTTAAAGATTCCTGGAATTTTGCTGTTCTAAAAGCTGTAAGTAAAAAATATGATATCTCCCTTTCCAGCCCTGTCGATAAGATATCCGAAGAATTAATTGACAATTTATTGTTTGGTGAAGAAGAGCCTATTAACTTAACTGTTTCTTATGGTTCTTATGGAGCTAGGGAATATAAGGTTCAATTTGCAGGTATTTTTAAAATGCTGGAGGAAATGAGTGCCAAATACAGTGACGATACACAAGGTTTAGATGAATTCAGAACCCAAGTAACCTGTCCTGAATGTCACGGTGCTCGTTTGAAAAAAGAATCTCTGCATATCAAAGTAGCTGATAGAAACATTTCAGAATTAGCAGAAATGGATATTGTTGCCTTGAGTGAATGGTTCGATGGGATTGAAACCAAACTTTCGGATAGACAAAATATTATTGCAACGGAGATCATTAAAGAAATCAAGACCAGAATAGGATTTTTGTTAGATGTAGGGTTGAATTATTTAACCTTAAACCGTAGTTCGAAAAGTTTATCAGGTGGCGAAGCACAACGTATCCGTTTGGCTACGCAAATTGGTTCACAATTAGTCAATGTGCTTTATATCCTAGATGAACCTAGTATCGGTTTACATCAACGTGATAATGAGCGTCTCATAAATGCCCTTAAAAACTTAAGAGATATCGGCAACTCAATACTTGTTGTTGAGCACGACAAGGATATGATTCTACATGCAGACTATGTGATTGATATGGGTCCTGCAGCAGGATTACATGGTGGGAAGGTAGTTGCACAGGGAACCCCAAAACAGTTGATGAAGGAAAATACCCTGACTACTGATTACTTAAACGGAACAAGAGAAATAAAAGTTCCTGCTGAAAGGAGAAAAGGAAATGGCCATAAGCTATCATTAAAGGGTGCAAAAGGACATAATTTAAAAAATGTCAGTATCGACATTCCATTAGGGGAATTGGTACTAGTTACGGGTGTATCAGGATCAGGAAAGTCAAGTTTGATCACCAATACCCTTTATCCTATTTTAAATCATCATTTCTTTAGGGCAAAAGCGAAACCACTTCCTTATGATAAAATTGTAGGCTTAGAAAACATAGATAAGGTCATTGAGATTGATCAATCTCCAATCGGGAGAACCCCAAGATCCAATCCTTCTACATATACTGGTGTATTCTCAGATATTCGTGCATTGTATGTGCAGTTACCGGAATCAAAAATACGAGGTTACAAACCGGGGCGTTTTTCATTCAATGTAAAAGGAGGGAGATGTGAAACCTGTCAAGGTGCAGGAATGAAAATTATTGAGATGAATTTTCTTCCTGATGTTCAAGTTCCCTGTGAAACCTGCAACGGAAAGCGTTATAATCGAGAGACTTTAGAAGTACGCTATCGAGGAAAATCTATTTCAGATGTTTTGGACATGAGCATTGATGAGGCAGTAGGCTTCTTTGAAAACATTCCTTCAATCTATAGAAAAATAAAAACCCTTCAAGATGTTGGACTAGGATACATCACTTTAGGACAATCCTCGACAACGCTATCTGGAGGAGAGGCACAACGCGTAAAACTGGCAACAGAACTCTCTAAAAAAGATACCGGTAAAACTTTTTATATACTGGATGAACCTACTACAGGATTACATTTTGAGGATGTCAACGTATTATTGGGAGTAATCAATCGATTGGTAGATCGCGGTAATACGGTGTTGATTATTGAACATAATCTGGATGTGATCAAAGCAGCCGACTGGGTTATCGACATGGGGCCTGAAGGTGGTAAAAATGGTGGTAAGCTTCTATTCCAAGGTACTCCAGAAGATTTAATTAAACAGAAAAATTCCGAAACCGGAAGGTTCCTAAAAATCGAAATGAACTATAATAAATAAAAAAGGGAGCAAAATGCTCCCTTTTTTTATTTATAAAGCTGATTGAACAGCATTTTAAATGTGCCGTGACTTTGGGCCCGATTGGTAATCTCAGGACCAATAGCGACTAATTTTCCCTTTCCCATTTTGGACACTAAGCCAATATTCACATCTTTTAAATACTGCTGTCCATGTGCCCAACCACTCAATAATGATTTATCTGTGATAATTGCTCCCAAAGAATACAGCTGATCTGTATTTTGGAACTTAAATACCGGACTGTTATTAAATACAATATTTAAATCTTTAGTTAAGCCATAGTTCTCAGGTTTCGTGATATCGACTTCTGCTTTGAGGATGCTAGTAGGAACATAATATTTAACATTAGATAATTTAATTTTTTTACCATCTTTCCCTGTTTCCATTAATGGGTTTTCAACCGGTAAATTAAAATGATATACCAAGTCAGAAGACGATCCTACAGTTAAGATCTGTCCGCCATTCTCAACAAAAGATTTGAGAATAGGCAATGATTTTTCAATTGACACGGTACCTAACATATGTTTATATTTCTCCGGTACAATGGATTCGTCCACTGATCTACCTCCACTATTTGACCCAAATGCAGGAATACCTTGACCAATAAATAATAGGACATCAAAATTCTTAATATTATTATTGTCAATATCTTGTGGATAAAACAGTTTATAGTCAAAACCATATTGTTCAAGAATCCACCTTACCCATCCTGAAGGCATACTACCTCCATAATAATCAAACAAGCCAATTTTCATAGATTCTACAGGCTCTAATTGTTTAGGTTTTGAAGAAACCGGTTTGCTTTGTAAACCTAATTGATTTCCAAATTCCTTTAATTTGTTTCCTGCTTTAGCATCAACATAGAAATCTTTAGTCTCCAGGTCTCGAAAAACTTTTACCCCCGACTTAAGCAATTGATTTACGGCAATAAATGCATCATTGGCTTTCCCATTGATTAAATATCCAGTCTTGGAATTAGAAACCTCCCTAGGCAAAGGATTCAATAAAACTCCATGTTCTTTTTGTTCTAGTGGTGCATTGAAATCATCATACACTTTATCATAATCAACGCCCATTTGCATAGCTAAGGTCCATCCAGCGGCATCATATGGACGAATTGGAGGGCCACCCTCATATTCAACATCATGCGGATGATCCTGGGCCTCGAACATATCTAAAACTTGTGGCCTAAAAGCCTGATTGGTTTTAACCACTATTGAACCTTTTGGATATTTTTTTCCATTTAAATCAAATTCCGAAGTTGCTTGATAAACATATACACCCGATTTAATCAATGCATTTGTAAACTTGATTACAGTTCCAAAATCAGCCTGTCCTGCTGAAAGGATGTAAGCCCGAGGATCGCGTTTTGATTTATCATTGAAGATTGCATCATAATAACTATTAGGGATTATTTTCGATCGATAGTAAGAATTGTTTTCCTCTTTCTTGATTTTCCCTGAAGCAATATCAGCGTCATAAGCCTTTTCTATGGATTCAGCATATTTTGGGTACTTTGTCCATGTATCTGTATTACCTCTATCAATAGAGTTTTTACCCATTTTATAGAAATTATACAACAGTTTATCACCGTTTCTGGCTGCATAGTCAAGTATGGCCAAGTTCATCGATACGGAATAGTCAATTGATTTTCTGAAATTCCATTTTTGCGGAGAAACCGGGAATGGGAGACCGTTTCTAGGAATTTGTCTTTCTGCAACCAAAGGGATCTCTGAAGGAGTTGGATTACCCGTGATTTCAGTCAATATTCCAATCATATTATGGAAATATGGAGCTGTCCTTAATCCGCCATTCCACCACGTTGAAAATCCAGATTGGTCCATCCTGACATATCCAGGCTTGTCTTCCTCATTAAGTCTGTTGATCATAGAAAAGCCTACTCCATCGATTCCAGTTACCAATAAAGGATCGAAAACATGATTGAAAGGATCCCTATAAGGAGGTCCGGCAACAATGGTTCCATCAGGAGAAGTCTGATGATGATTATAGATAATCTGGGGCAACCAATCTACATAGACAACTTTAGCCAGATTGCTTGCTTCCTTCATATTATACATAAAGAAATCTCTATTATTGTCATGACCAACATATTTCTGATATAAGGTTGGAATGGACATGTTTCTTTTCTTTACATCATCATATTGCATATACCAGTCAGCCAACAAATCCTGACCATCCGGATTGACATGCCACATCAGGACAACTACTTTATCCAAATAATTATTGATTTCAGCATCATTTCTATTGGTTAATTGATAAAAGGTTTCCACCAATTGGTGTGAGCCAACCATTTCATTGGAGTGCATGCCCCCATCTATCCAAACAACGGGCTTTCCCTGATTTGCCAATTCTTTCGCTTCATCTTCAGATATGTCTTCAGCACGTCCTAAGGTTTGCGAAATTTTTCGATATTTTTCTATATTCTTTAGGTTATCAGGTGATGATATAATCATTAAATATTGCTGTCTTCCTTCTTCGGTCAAACCCGCTTTTTGGATAATGACGCGGTTGGATTCTTTCGCAACCTTCAGGAAATAGCTTTCCATTTGCTTATAATTGGCAAGCTTATAGTCATCTCCAATATTATAACCAAAATGGGCTTTAGGACTTGTTACTTGTTGGGCAGTACTATAATGAAACTGACCAATCAAAAGGGCAACAAGAACTGATTTTATGGTGTTTTTAATCATTTTATTTTTTATTTTTTACATATTTCTCCAACCATTGATGCTGCTCCCAAAAAGTATGCAATACCCCTTCTCTACTTCTGTAGCCATGGAATTCCTTAGGTAGCAGAACCAATCTAACGATACCGCCATGTCCTTTAACTGCTGCATAAAGGCGTTCACTTTGGATAGGAAACGTACCGGAATTTTCATCATCCATACCATGAGTCATTAGCAATGGTCTTTTGATTTGTGGTGCATAAGTGAATGGTGACATCGCGTCGTAAGTATCTTTTGCTTCCCAATAAGTTCTGGCTTCACCTTGGAATCCAAAAGGTGTCAATGTTCTGTTATATGCTCCGCTTCTTGCAATACCAGCAGCAAACAAATCTGTATGCGCCAATAGGTTGGCTGTCATGAATGCTCCATAAGAATGTCCTCCAACGCCAATTCTATTTCTATCTGCAACTCCCATGTCAACTACATAATCAATTAATGCACTTGCATTGTCCTTGATCTGCTCGATAAAAGTATCATTAGGTTCTGACGTTCCTTCACCAACAATTGGCATGTCAGCTTGATCGATGACAGCGTACCCTTGAGTAACCCAAAAGACCGGTGAACGAAAAGCTAATCTTGGAAATCGATTCGGTGATCCCTTAACTTGGCCTGCTGCTTCCTTCGTCTTGAATTCACGAGGATATGCCCAAACTAATACCGGTAGTGGTGCATCCCCTTTTTTAAAACCTTCAGGAACATACAACACCCCCGATAATGTCAAGCCATCTTTTCGAGGATAGGATAATAAGGTTTTCTGAACATTTGCAATGCTTGGGTAAGGGTCAGTAAAAGATGTAATCTTTGACTCCTTTTTATTCTTAAGGTTGATAGCGAAAACATTAGGCGCATCTTTAGCTGACTCCCTGGAAACATAAACTATCCCTGTATTATTAAAAAATACCGGTTCTTCGTAAAACCCTCTTTTTGATTTATATAAGGTATCCTGTTTTCCATTTTCAACATTCCATTTCATTACAAATGGTCGGTCACCTTCTGCAGAAGCGCCAAGACCTTGTGTAAATACAGAGCCTTTACCATCGGTTAACAATAAACCTTTTGCGTTCTTGATAAAGGTTCCAGGATCTGTATAAGTATCTTCAGATTTTCGAGTAGATAGCACCTTGGCAACTTGATTGGTTTTAGAATTTAACAAGGTTAATTTTGAAGATCTGTCTTTACGCCAATTCTCAGCAACAATAGCGATTTCATCTCCCCATTGAACGCCTCTTATCCTATAGCTACCAGAATAAATTTTATTAGAACCTGCTAGTTCAAAAGGTGTAGCCAATTCAAAGAGCTCATCTCTGATCTCAGATTTTGTATTTGGATTTCCCTTATCAAAAGCTTGTACATATATTAATGTAGCATCTTTATCTTTTCTCCATTCAAAATCTCTCGGACCTTCTAAGACAGCATCAAAACTGATAGGCAGGTTATCCGCCAATGGAACAGTATAAATATCTTTTACTTTTGAGCCTGATGCTGAATATACCGCAACTTCTGCTGGGAATAAATAAATCGGAACCAAATAGGAATATGGTTTAACCACCTTTTCCGTTAAAATGTATTTCCCATCTGGAGAATAAGATACCGATTTAAATATCCCGTTTATTCCAATAGGTTTTGCATCACCTAGAAGGTCAACAAGAACCAAATCAGAGGATAGGTAGTATTCCATTAATATTTCATCATAGGCATTTGCCAATAAATTCTGGTATGTTCGACTTGGAGTAATACCGCCCAGATTTTCTTGAACCACGGGACCTGTAGGAACTGGATTCTGAACAGGAACTTCGCCTCGGTTTGAATTTACCTGTTGTACTAATAAGGCTGTCCCATCAGCATTCCATTGAAAAGTACTACCATAGGTATCATTCACTTTACTAAGAACTTTCTTTGCCGTTTTTGTATTCAAATCGGCAATCCATAGCTCGGTATCCTGCAAAGACTTATTTAAGAAGGCAAATATCCCAGGTTTTGAAGACCATTTAACGTCGGCAATCTGCAAATCCTGAGGTAAACCGTTGATATTAAATTCTGTATTCTTGCTAAGGTCTCGAACCTTGATCCCTTTATAAGTGCCTAAATTTTCAGCAACTGTAGTGTTTGTCACGGGGTTGATCCTCAACCCTGCTACGCCCAATACAGGCTGAGATGCCTGAATAATAGTCTGGAATCCAGGAACATCCAATATTAACATGTATTTCCCGTCAGGGCTGAATTGTTCAACTGGAATCTGTGGAGCATCCACTAAATCCACAATAGACTTTGGTGGAAGTTGATAGTTAATGGCTTGTTGAGCAAATCCTAAGGTACCGCTCGTCAAGAAAGCAATAAATAGGCTCGCTTTCAAATAATTTTGGTTAGTTTTTTTTGTAAAAATCATCAGCATCTTTATTTAATTGTACCATACAATCCTTTGGCATATAAACCATATGCCCGGCTTCATAATATGTAAATGAAACTTTACCCTTTTGTTCCGGTCTCAATTGCATGTGCTTCATCACATATTCAGCAGCATGATATGGAGTGGCTAAATCATAGTATCCACCAATTACCCAAACCTTTAGGTCTGGATTCTTTGCCATGGCCTGTCTTAATAGTTCTGAAGCATTAAGGTATTTGTTTTGAACATTATTATAGTTCCAAGGGGAAACCCCACCTGAGAAATCATATGGTAATTCATTTTTAAATTTAAGTTCCGTCCTAATATAATGATTCATTGCCGAAGAAAAAGTTCCTGCTGTTTTTCCCGCTGGATCAAATTCAAATCGATCTGACGCATCATCATAATCACGACCTATCGATCGACTGTCCAAACGGCCAACGGTTAGTCCCTCGTCTCGTCTTAGTTCCTTACAGAATTTATGGATATTGATTCTCAAATTTGTTTCTTTTATATAGGACTTACTTAATCCTGTATAACGAGATAGCTTTGTAGCAATTTGATCATACTCTTGTTCTGTCAGGTCGGTTCCTTTGTTGAGTGCCAGAATATATTCCGTATTGGCAAATTTTTCAACCTCGTCTAAAGTTGTCCTTAAATTATTTTGGAGACTAGGTTCCAATTGTTTGTGATAAAATGCAGTTGCCGTGTATGTAGGTAAAAATAAATGGTAGGGTAAATCATTTCCAATTTCAAATCTTGCAGTCTGCATATTCAAAATCGAACTTAACATTATGACGCCATCAAAATACATACTATATCTGTCCTGTAAATATTGCACCAGGCCAGCTGCTCTTGGGGTACCATAACTTTCACCCATGATATATTTTTTGGAATTCCAGCGTTCATTTTTTGTTACATATAACCTGATAAAATCAGCGACAGATTGAACATCTTCCACAAAACCATGGAATTGCTTGGGATCTTCTCCCTTTACCGCACGGCTATATCCCGTAGATATTGGATCAATAAATACCAGATCACTTTTGTCTAACCATGTCTCAGGATTATCTCCGTAACTATAAGGATAAACTGCATCACCTGCCTCGGTTAAGGTAGGTCTTTTGGGTCCCATAAAACCCATATTTACCCATACAGAAGCTGATCCGGGACCGCCATTAAAAGCAAAAGTGATGGGACGATCTTTTTTATTGTTGGCTACATAAGCAATAAAGAACATATTTCCCTTTGGATTTCCATCTTCATCTTTCAATTGGATGTATCCAGATTGAGCTGTATACTCCAAACTTCCAGATCTTAATTTAGCAACATGCTTAGTTTCTACGACTTCTGGGATAAGGGCAGAATTTGAATAAATTACAGAGGTGTCTAATTTTAAGATTTCTGTTGGTTTATTCTTACTGTATTGAGGTCCACGTGGAATATTGGGCGCCAAACTTTGCGCCCAACCTGTAGAAAGGATCAACATGAATGCTAAAAAGCAAACCGCTTTTAAATCTTTATTATTCATAGTTAATTCCTTTTAATTGTTGTCCATTAGATTATTCAATATCAGTTCATTGCTTGGAATCGGCAGAATATAAGCTGGATCATCTGTCGGAACAGCAGCTATGGCGTGTTGTGATTTTGCTGGAATGGTTAATCCTAAGCGCATAATATCACCATTCCGAATTCCTTCACCGACAAATTCAATTCTTCGTTCTTCTATGATCCGATTTAAATAAGCATTAACATTTGCAAAGGATGAAGCACTCAAGGTTGAACCTTGATTTGAACGACCATATACTGCGTTCAATAAAGCTAAAGAACGAGGATCGACTGTATTAGTTGTTCTTGCAATGGCCTCTGATAAGTTTAATAAAACTTCAGAGTATCGGATTACCGGTGCATAATCGATATACGGTGAAGCTTGATTGAATTTAGTTAACCATGCTTTTCCCGTTTTGGTTCCAATTTTTGTCAAACTTTTTCTAGCATCAGTATCTACCCATAACGGCGAGGAATAGATTCCTTCTACTTTATTTAGTGAATACTCTCCTGCTCCATTACTGGTTGCAGTACCGCCATCACCTGTTCCAGGTAAATAATATCTAGACAAGGCAGATCCTGGGGCATCATTGTTTGTAAAAGGCATAGAGAATATAGACTCATTGCTAGAATAAGGGGATTTAAAGATGTCTACAAAATTTGCTTCCAATTTATTTCCGACCCCTGAGCTTGCTACAAATGGTGCAGATGCTGGAACTAATTTGTTAGCCTCTGCTATGACTTTTGCATAGTCCCGCATACTCAGGTAAACACGTGTTTTTAATGCAATAGCTGAGTTTTTATGTGCTCTTGTGGTGTTAAGAAATGCTGATGAATAATTGTTTGGCAGATTCTGCTCAGCAAAATCTAGGTCTGCCAATACTTGCTTATAGGTATCTGCAACGGAACTTCTTGCTAAGTCATAATTTCCGGGGCCAGTATTTCCCTTAAGACGCAACGGTAAACCCGGCTTGCTCCCATTCCCATCCCAATATGGCCTTGCATAAAATTGTAATAGATAATAATAGGTTATTCCTCGTATGAGTCTTGCCTCCGCCCGATAGTTATTGGCTACGGCGGCATCCAAGACGGCATCTCCGCCATTATCCATATTGTCGAGAAAAACATTGATCTTATTGATGGAAGCATATAATGCCACCCAAATATCATTTACATCGGAAGTTGTCGTCTGAGGCAACATAGAATACATGGTTGATCCAGTTGCGGCATTCATATTACTACAATGGAACTCTCCTGTACGAACATCTGAAATGATGGTATACCAACTTCCTAAATAACTACTGGTTTTCATACTTGCATATAAGCCATTTACTTGGCTTAAAATACGTTCTGGGGTGCTAAATGCTGTAACATCCGTGATTAGTGTTTTGGGTTGAGGATTTAACCATTCCTCTTTTTTGCAACTGCTAAACAATAATGTTAATCCGGTTGCACATAATATAATCGATTTACTTGATTTCATTTTTCTAAGATTATTGTTTGCCATTAAAATCCAACATTAAGTCCAAATGTGAATGTTCTAGCATTTGGTGCTTGGTTTTTGTCTACTCCTTGTCTAATTGCATTATTTCCATTCGTGGTCACATCTGGATCATAACCAGTGTATTTTGTCCATAAGGCTAAGTTTTGTCCACTGACATAAACTCGGATGTTGCTCAATTTCATTTTACTTACTACTGTAGTAGGAAGAGTATAAGAAAGCATTACATTCTTTAAGCGCAAATAATCTGTTGAAGAAATATTATGGGTCAAAGGAAGGGTATTACCGTTGGAAACATTATCATTATTTACAACACGAGGAATATCCGTTTGATCTCCTGGATTTTGCCATCTTCGCATCAAGTCAACAGAGTTATTCCAAAAACGTAAATCACGCATGGTACCTCTGTTTCCATTCATCATATATCCTCCCAATTGATAAGTTAATAGGACTGTCAAATCAACACCTTTATAGTTGAAGGTATTTGACCAACCACCAAACAATTTTGGTGCAGTTGGTTTGTATGGTTTGGCATCATCTGCAGGTGTGATTGCTCTGGCACGTGTACCGTCTTCATATTCCCACTGATATTTCACATCATTTTTTCCGGTAATACTCTGTTGATAAAATACCTTCTTCCCATCACCATCGATAAAAATTCGTCGTCCAGTTTCTGGATCAACACCTGCGGTCTCGATGGCATAAAGCATACCTGCTGACTCACCTGGTAAAGTTATTGTCATCCCATCTAAAGTTCCAGAAATAATACTCGGAACGCCATTTGCAAGAGTTACAACTTCATTATGGTTTGTTGTCAAGTTAAATGAACTATTCCAATTGAAATTTTCTTTTTTAATCGGAGCACCGCTTAAAGTGAATTCCAAACCACTATTAAACATTTCTCCAACGTTTTGAAGGATACTATTTGCTGTACCGTTTGGAACACCTGCTGATGGAGGCAAAGGGACTGCAAAAATTAACCCATCAATGGAATTTTTGTAATACCCAATCTCACCGGTGATTGCAGAATTAAATAAAGCAAAATCAACACCCACATCAAATTTCTTACTTGTTTCCCATTTTAAATCTGGGTTCCCTGTTACCGAATAAGTTAATCCTGGTTGACCGCCATATAGAATAGCAGAATAAGTATTGATAGCTCCGAAATCACTTAAGCCACCAACATTTCCAACCTTACCAAAACTGCTACGTAATTTGAAGGCATTAATTTTTTGTCCTAATGAACTTGAAGACCAGAATGACTCTTTAGCTAAGTCCCATCCTCCAGATATTCCCCAGAAAACACCTTTCTTATTGTTTAATCCTAGGGCTGAATATTCATCCTGTCTGAGGTTAGCTGTAAAGAAGTATTTCTTCTCATAATCATATTGGAATCGGGAAAACAGAGAAAACAAGTAATTATTTATTTCTTGATTATCTGTCCTATAGTCGAACACGTTCTGCCATCCCCCTTGTATATTGGAATAGTAAGGATCTGTTTGTCCGGTACGTTCCAATCCAAACATAGATCCTGTTGTGCGTTGCTGCTCTTGCCCTAATAGTAAATTAAAGCTATGCTTATCATAGTTTTTGTCCAATGTCAAGGTATTTGTCCAAACCCATCTTTGACGTTTAGAGCTAACACTGCTGGCCGAACCATTGCTTCCTAACCCCTCTCCTGTAATTGGCGAATAGTAATTATTGTAGTCAACATTACGATAGTCGATACCATAAACTGATTTATAGGTAATCCAGCTCAAAGGTTTGATCTGTACGTAGGCATTGGACTGAACATTATTACCGGTATTGTTGGAATAATTATTCAATAATGAAATTACGGGATTATAAAATCCTAAACGAGATTGATTTAAATGTCCTGTATTATCCATTAACCCCAAAAAACCATTGGAGGTAACATTATAGGTTCCATCATTATTATATGGACCAATAATAGGTGCGGAAATCAATGCTATACGAGCCATAGCTCCAGAAGATGATGAGGACTGAAACCCTCCGCTACCACCTGATGCCGTCGCCATGGAAGCTAGGTTATTCTCATTCACATAGTTCAATTTGACACCCAATTTCAACCAATCTGTAGTGGTATTATCAATGTTAAACATGGCTGATTTCCTATTGAAACCATTTTTCTGAAAAATACCTTGTTGATCTGTATATGCTGCAGAACCATAATAGGTAGTTTTTTCTGTAGCACCAGAAATGTTGATGTTATGGCTATGAGAAGTTCCAGTTTGGTAGATATAATCGTACCAACGTGTATCGATTGTATTTCCATTAGCATCCTTACTCAAGCCGTAATAATTGGTATTCTCGTTGTAAGTACCATCATTCATTAAAGCTTCATTTTTAATTTCCACATATTGAGAAGCATTTAATAATTCCGGAAGTCTGTTTGCAGTTGTAAAACCTAACCAGCCTTCATAATTTACTTTAGCATTTCCTCGTTTTCCTTTTTTTGTAGTGATAAAAACTACGCCATTTGCTGCACGAGATCCATAAATACTGGTCGCGGCAGCATCTTTCGCTATGTCAATACTTTCGATATCAGCAGGATTAATTGCCGAAAGAGGGTTGGCAGCTGCATAACTTGGTCCGGAATCATCATTATCATTGAATGCAGGTACACCATCGATTACAACTAAAGGATAGGTACTTAACGATAATGAATTTGTACCTCTGATCTTAAAAACTGGGGCTTGATTCAATACACCTGCACTTGTATTTACCTGAACACCGGATGAACGTCCTGCTAATGAGGCATCAAAACTTTGAACCGGTAAATTGGCAACTTCATCCCCTTTTAATGATGTTAAACTTCCAGTTGTTTCTTTTCGGCTCTGTGTACCATAGCCAATTACAACTACTTCATCCAACTCTTCATTTGATTCAGATAGCGTTAAATTTATTGGATTGTTATTTAAAACCAAATGTTCAATAGGCTCGTATCCCATTGAGGTAATAACCAACACACTATTACGAGGTACTTTTAAAGTAAAATTTCCAGTGGAGTTTGTGGAAGTACTAATACTTTTTCCTTTTACTGTAATTGAGACTCCTGCAACAGGGCTTCCATTCTTATCAACGATTTTTCCATTAATTTCAATTTCTTCTTGATAAGAAATTGAATTTCCATAATCTTCCGCAAATATAGTACTAGGAAAACTTAAGAGTGATAGGCAGGTAAAGCCAATGAGGGACCATCTGCTTGTGAAAAACAGTGGTTTTGCCCAAGGGTTTGGACAGTTAGATTGTTTCATAAATTTTAATTTAGGGTAGGTAATATTTTTTAGATTAATTCATTTTTCGAACAACCAATCAGGAAGGTGGTCTTTTCATATATAGTATTATTTAATTTAGGTACTCCAATATTAAATACTAAATGAAAAAATAACAACAGAAAGTCAAAATAAATATGATTTTTTCTGTAAAGATACTTTTACAAAGAATTTTTCTTAAAGAATTATATATTATATTGATATTACTAATTTGTTTTAGCAAAGACATTAGTATGCATCAAGTATTGCAGTTATAGGCTGCCGTATGCGTGTTCGAACAGGTAATTTATTCTTGAATGCGGGTGTCCAATTTGGTGATTTCTTCATTACGCGCAATGCTTCTTTAGCAAAAGCCGGACTAATTTTAGACTGATTTACAATTTCAAATTCACAGACTTCACCATCCTCACAAACGGTGAATTCAAGGATAGCGGTCTGTCTTAAACCATATTCCACATATTGAGTGCTATCCATTTCCATTATGGCGTCACTAATGTCCATATTTCTTTCCAGGAATTGATGCCAAGCCCTTTGACCTCCTTTAAACTGGGCTACAGCATCCACCTCTCTGACGATACTGCTATCGATTATAGGCTTCTCCTGTCCAATTGAAAACAAGGATATGGAAATAAAAATGCAAACCAGTAATACCCTCATCACTAAATAATTATGTTTTACTAATTTACGAATTATCGAGCAAGAAAATTAAAAATTATCTCGGAAGATCAATGTTTTCGCGGAAATTATGCTGATCATCTAAAATAAAAGACATGGGATGATCTGGATCTTTTATGATTTCAAACAAGACGAATCCCCAAGGTTTCCAAAAACTTTCTAAAACCTGTCCATAGGTCTTGACAGTCCATTGATCAAAAATCGGTTTCAATGTCCAATCATTTAATGGCATAGGTTCAACATACACTTTCTCTCCGACATCCATAAAGGAATATTCCGGCAAGCGATTGAATAAGTAAGCAGAATAGAAATAACGGGCACATATTTCTTCAAACTGAATGGGATGGAGAATCTTGCCATCAACCATTTTTAGTACATCTTCATGGTAAATCTCATGTACGCCATTATCCTGTAAGGTGGCAATAATTGCAAAATCCTTCATTCGAAGAGAAAAGATCAACGTGTTGATTTCATCCCGATACATAAAAGTTTCATCTGAGCTATCTACTGGAAATACGGCAATAGTGAAAGGATTTTTCTGTTCAAACTCCATAGGAACAATCAATGATTGCAGCATAAAATGAAGATTTTTGAATTTCTGCACCAATGCTTGTGAAAAATTCAACTGTTCTCCAGAAATAAATGCCTGCCTTATCCCTACTTGAATCTCGTTGAATACCACACCATAAAGTATTTTGCTAACCCACTGAAATAAAGTTAGCTGGTCTAGATTCTTGACGGCTGAATATCCCAATCCTACAGCATCTTCCACTTTTTTTTCCAGCGCCTCAAAAAGATCAGATACAGTTGTTGAACATGGCAATTGCAATTGTTTATAAGTAACCATACTCTCATCCAACATTTTAAATGGTTTATCCTCCAAATCAAATGAACGCATCATCCACTGTGGAAATACCTGTATTTTTTCGTCCTCAGAATTTAAGGCTTTACCTGACAAAAAACATGTTTTATTGTCGAAATGAAAATCTAAAAATGGATTGTATAGTCTATTTGCCATATGCTGCAAAGGTAGCAGAAATCAAATATTAGGAAAGCCATAGGATGACAATTGACCGCAACATGACTTAATAATTATCCAACAGATTAAATTAGAAAATTACGAATATGAAAAGAAAGTTCTGCTGCTTTATTCCAAATCATGAAATGTCCTGCCCCTTTAATCCGAATAGTATAATCAACATTTTGAATAGGAATTAGCCGATCTTTATCTCCATGTATATGAAGACAATTCACTGGAACATGGGTATTCGTCCAATTTACGATCTTATCAACTGCCCATTTCTGAAAATCTGGATCGGTAGTTTTGATGATATCATCTAATAATTTCTTTTCATCATCAGTTTTTACGCCAAAAATCCAATGCAATAAAATATGAGGGGTATACTTTCCATTTCCATCTGGCAGTAATTTATGTAATGAGAGGAATTTAGATACCCCTAACACTTTAGGAAGTTCATCCTTGGTTTTAGCAGATGATATCAGGACAGTCTTTTTGAAATCATAATATTTTGATAATTCGGCAATACACATTCCGCCAAATGATACACCCAAAACGATAGCCCCCTGTTTAGGAATATGATAATGTTCAGCCAACCGAAAAACATAACTTTCCAATGCTTCTGAAGGCCGTGGTTTTAACCAATCGATATATACTACCTGGAAACCTGAGAAGTCTATTTTCGAAAACACCCTGCGATCAGCACCTAAACCTGAAAAAACATAGATAGTATCCATGTAACTAAGTTAACGAAATCAGCCTACATTTACTTTAAAGTTTTCGAAAATCAAGGCCGCTGCAACTACTTGTCCTTCTTGATTTCTGACACCTTGCATAATAGATGTTTTACCCTTTTCAAGAAGATTCTTCATTTCCTTCTCATCCAAGAAAACACCATTTAATGTTCGCCATATCTTAAAATCACAGCCACGAGCATAATGATCACACTGAGCTACTTTATCATAAAGTTGAATATTTCCTTTGGAACATTTTGGACATTTTATCTTACCCTTTTGTAGGGGTTTCAGTTCTTCATGAGCAATGGCCACTCTCAATTGCAAAAGTTCTTTTGTAATTTTCTCCGTATAGTCCTTGATATGTTTCATAAACACATCATAACTTACTTTATTGGCACGCATTTCCTCTAATTTTTGCTCCCATTTCCCTGTTAGAGTAACTTTAGCAATAGATCGATCTTTTACCAAATAATAGACCGACAAACCCTTTTCCGTTGGTATGAGTTTCTTTTTATCCCTTTTGATATAATCCCGTTGAAACAGCGTTTCAATAGTAGCGGCACGGGTAGCGGGTGTTCCAAGGCCACAATCTTTCATCGCTTGACGCATCTCCTCATCTTCAATTTCTTTCCCTGAGGTTTCCATTGCTTTTAATAAAGAGGCTTCAGTATGGATTGGCCTTGCTTTGGTAAACCTTTCTGCAAGATCTAATGTCAGGACTTCTAACAGCTCCTCGACACTTAGTTTGGGCAGTTGAGCATTTTCATTATCCTGATCGTCACTGTTCTTTTCTTCATCCGGTAATTCGACTTGATCAGCAGATAACCGCCAACCATATTGTCGAATTACTGTGCCTTTCGCAATCAATTCAATACCGGCTGCATCAATAGTCACTGTGGTAATATCCTTTAAACATACCTCAGAAAAACTTTCTACCATACGTTTCGCAATCATATTGTAGATATTCTGCTGATCCATAGGCATAGGTCCTGGTTTTTCATCTGTAACCAATAAGGCATGGTGATCTGTAACCTTTTTATCGTCGACAGACCTCTTATTCAATTTGGCGCCAATCAAGTTCTTACTGATAACAGCTATTTGCTCTTGAGCTGTATCTGCTAAATGTTGGAATAATTCTTCAATCTTCTCGAAAACGTCTTCTCCAATATATCGTGAACCAGTACGAGGATATGTGATAACTTTCTTCTCATAAAGTGTTTGAGCTATACTTAATGTCTGGTCAGCAGAATAGCCGAACTTTTTGTTGGCATCCTGCTGTAATGAGGTCAAATCAAATAATAAAGGAGGTTGTTCCTTTGTTTCTTTCGCCTCGACATTCTTTACCAAAGCGTCCATCCCTACTTTGAGCTTTCCAAATGCAGCATCAGCTTCTTCTTTTTTATCAATTTTATTGGAAGTGGCCTTAAATTGGATACCTTCTTTTTCAAAACCGGCCTGAATTTTATAGAATGTTTGAGGTTTAAAGTCTTTATTTTCGAGATATCTTGAACAGATCATCGCCAATGTTGGAGTCTGTACCCTGCCTAATGACAATAATCCTCTATTTCCAGCAGCCAATGTTAATGCTTGAGTAGCATTGATACCAATTAACCAATCAGATTCAGATCGAGAACGTGCAGACATGTATAGGCTATCATATTCAAATCCTTCTTTCAAATTTGCAAATCCTTCTTTAATTGCCTTGTCTGTCTGGGAAGAAATCCATAAGCGTTTAAAAGGTACATTTGAATTTAAATAATAATAAATATTTCTAAAGATCAATTCGCCCTCACGCCCAGCATCCGTTGCAACAATAATCTCTTCAGCATCATTCAACAAAGATTTAATGGTATTCAGCTGCTTCAAAGCCCCTAAATCATCAATTTGTTTTCCATCTCGTTTTACTTTTTTTACTTCTAACTCAAATTCCTTTGGAATTATAGGGAGATTGGAAACTGACCAGTTGTGATATCCATAGGCCTGGGGGGTACATAGTTGAACTAAATGCCCAAAAGCATATGTAAAGGCATAGCCATTTCCTGAAATATATCCGTCTTTAACTTCCTTCGCCCCCATTACTCTTGCTAAATCTCGCGCTACAGAAGGTTTCTCAGCTATTACTACTTTCATTCAATATCATCAATTGAGACTCACAAAATGAGCATCATTCTTTAATAAATTATAAGATTCAAAATGGTTATTACTCTAAGGATGCAATAGATATCCCTTGTATTTTACGATAAAGATCGACCGCATAAACATCTGTCATACCGGAAACATAGTCCAGGACAGCCCTGATTTTTGAATAGGTATCCTTATTATCAGTATGAAACTGTTCTGGAATCATTGCCACCAATTTTTTATCGAACATGGATTTGTTTGACTTCAAATAGGCTGGAACAAACTCCTCCAACAAGGCATTCATTACTTTAAATCCTGCGATTTCTATTTGTACGACCGTTGGTGCATTATAAATCTTTTCAACTGAAATCTTAGAAATTACTTTCATCTGGCCGACAATATGAGGATCAAGCGCATCCATTAAAGGCTTATCGAATGTACCTGCTAAAAATGCTTCCTGATTCTTGACAAAAACTTCAGCACAGGCCCAAATCAATGTATTAATGGCTTTTGCCCTTAATAAAGAAACTCGACTCGCCGTATCAGCAAGTGAATCTAAACGAGCTCTAAGATCTTCACCTGCACATAAAGGCAACAACAATTCCTCGACTTGTTCATAGCTTAGGATCTTTAGATGGTGAGCATCCTCCAAATCGATAATATTATAACAGATATCATCAGCAGCTTCAACCAAATAAACTAAGGGATGCCTCAAATAACCTTTTGTATTTGAAGGGTCCTTTTCAAGTCCCAACTCGGATGCAATCTTTTCAAAGTCCTCTTTCTCTGAATCAAAATAACCATATTTCTTTCTGTGGTGTGAACCTTTGACATGGCCATCTATTGCTGAGCAGGGATATTTAACAATGGCTGCTAGACTTGTATAGGTCAATGCAAATCCCTTGGGATCTTTGCCATTAAAGGCATGTGTCAAAATCCTTAATGCATTGGCATTTCCTTCGAAATGAGTTAGGTCTTCCCACTGTTCCTTACTAACCATCTCCTGATATTTCTGTCCCTTTCCTTCAGTAAAGAAGCTTGAAATAGCAGCCTCCCCTGAATGACCAAATGCCGGGTTTCCTAAATCATGTGACAAACAAGCTGCAGAAACGATATTCCCCACTTCTTGGAGGTATGGCGCCTCGATATCGATGTTTGGATTTTCCTTTTTTAGCATATTATAGAATAATCTTCCTAAAGATCTTCCTACAGAAGCTACCTCTAAACTATGTGTTAACCTATTGTGAACAAATACTGCCCCAGGCAAAGGAAATACCTGGGTTTTATTTTGAAGTCGACGAAATGGGGATGAAAAAATTAAACGATCGTAATCTCGTTGAAACTCAGACCGCGCATCAAATTGTTCATTGTTCGCACGGCTTTCATAGCCCCATCTTTTTGCCGATAACAGTTGCTTCCAGTTCATGTATTGTCTTGGATTTTGAATGGCAAATATACGTTTAAAAAACCGGAGCTTAATTCTCTGAATTGGATTTTCGATAAATCAATCCCACTATTAAATTTATAACATAGAGGAATTGAAGTAGAATCATGATAATAAAGGTTCCTGTATAGAATCTTTCTATTCGTTCGAATCTTTCCATTTCTTTCGGATCAGGAATATTCTTTGATAGGCTATCTTCTAAATTTCCAAAATAGACTCGTTCCACAAAACCATAAGTCCAAATATTGATAATCAAACAAAGGAAACAGATTAAATGCATTACACTCCAGGTCTTGGAATATAGATATTGATCTGTAAAATGGTAAAGCCCTGCAAATATCAACCCTAATAGGCCTAAAAACTTAAAAAGAGAAATAGAGGAGACTACATAGTATGTAAAGGAATAACTTAAGGTAATGGCAGAATCTTTTGCTGGAACAAAAAAGGCAAAAGCAATAACAAGAATACCGGCGGCTAGGAAAAGCAAAGAAATCTTGACCATAAAGATTGATTTTGAACAAATTAATAAAATATCATCGATTATTAAAATGATTCTACTTGGGAACAAATACCTTTATTGCTATCTTTAACAGAAGCAAATGATATCCAATGACAACTTATAAACTTCCTCTTCCTAAAGACTTTGAAGGTAAATACAATAATAAAAACACCCACCTTATTACGCTTACGAATAGGGCCGGAATGCAAATTGCATTGACCGACTTTGGGGCTAGGTTAGTGAGTGCCCTCGTTCCAGACAGGAATGGGGACTTGATTGACGTTGTATTGGGATTCGACACTATTCAAGGCTATTTAAGTGCTAAAGAACATTATCATGGCGCTACGATCGGAAGATTCTGCAACCGTATTGCCAATGGGAAATTCAGCATCGACGGAAATGAATATTCACTTCCTCAAAATAACGGCAGCAATTGTTTACATGGTGGCAACGAAGGTTTCCACAACAAAGTATGGGACAGACAGGTCAGCTTTAACAAACTAGTCGACTTTTATTACGTTTCTCCCGACGGTGAAGAAGGTTTTCCAGGAGAGCTTAAAACAACCGTATCCTATGAGCTCACTAATTTTAATGAAATCATCATTAAGTTTAGAGCAACAAGTAATGCTCCGACGGTTGTTAATTTCACTAATCATGCATATTTCAACCTCAACGGCGAGGGGAATGGTGATGTTCTCAATCATGAGGTTACAATTTTATCTAATGAATTTCTACCTCTGAACGAAGATCAAATTCCCACTGGAGAGATTTTCCCTGTAGAAGGAACTGCGTTTGATTTCCGTCAACCCAAAACTTTAGCATTAGACATTAACAGTCAAGAAGAACAAATTAAAATTGCTCAAGGTTATGACCACAGTTATGTTAACAACCAACCCATAAGTGAACCAATTGCCATGGCATATTCAAAGGAATCCGGAATTGAACTTCAGGTTTTCACTACTGAACCGGGAATTCATCTTTATACTGGAAATTTTCTGAGTGATGATGTTGGAAAATCAGGAAAAAAATACCTCCGCTTTGGAGGTCTTTGTTTCGAAGCTCAGCACTTTCCTGACAGTCCAAATCAAGATATTTTTCCAAGCGTTAGGCTCAATCCGGGAGAAGTTTTCGAAAGTGAAATCAAGTTTAAATTTAACATTCGCAAATCAGGAAATTAAAGACTGAAGCTGGCTTTTCATTTTCTCAGGAAAACATCAATATTTTATAAATAAAAAAAGCCGAATTCAAATTTCTTTTGAATACGGCTTTTTATTATTTTGTCTTGTATATATCTTCTTCCCTCTATTTCAGCAATTCTTCTAAAGCCTTTTCGACTTTTTCGAAGCCGAATTCAGCTTTTACTTCGCTAAACATTCTTTGGATTTGATCATTGCATAGATTTCCAATACTACCTTCATGGGTATGATTAACCTCTTTAGCGGGTTTAAATTTACCTTCTTCAATATCCAACCCAATTTTCCTATATGCTTCGCGGAATGGAACTCCGTTTAGTACTTCATTATTCACAACTTCTACCGAGAATAAGTAATCATATTTGGGATCCTCAAGGATATTTTCCTTGATTGAAATATTTTCCAGCATGTATTTTGCAATTGCTAAACAATCATTCAAAGAGTGAAAAGCAGGGAATAAGTTTTCCTTCAACAACTGTAAATCTCTATGATATCCAACTGGAAGGTTTGTAGTCATGAGGGCAATCTCATTTGGTAATGCTTGAATCTTGTTGCATCGAGAGCGAATCAGTTCAAATACATCAGGATTCTTTTTATGGGGCATAATAGATGATCCGGTTGTTAAATGATCAGGAAATGAAATAAAGCCAAAATTCTGATTGATAAATAATGTTACATCCATGGCAAATTTTGCTAAAGTAGCAGCAATAGAGCTCATAGCCTGAGCGAGGATTCGCTCCGTTTTACCTCTCCCCATTTGAGCGTAAACAACATTATAATTCAAATCTTCAAATCCCAACAACTTGGTTGTCATAGTTCGGTTCAACGGAAATGAAGATCCATATCCCGCTGCTGAGCCCAATGGATTCTTATTACAGACATTCCATGCAGCTTTTAATAACTGTAGGTCATCAACTAAACTTTCTGCGTAAGCAGCAAACCATAATCCAAAAGATGATGGCATCGCAATCTGTAGATGCGTATACCCAGGCATCAAAATGTTTTTATGCTGATTACTTAAAGATATTAGCTCATTAAAAAGCTCCTCGGTATTATTGACGATGCTTTCAATTTCTGATCTAAAATATAATTTAAGATCAACTAGGACCTGGTCGTTTCTAGATCTACCGGAATGTATTTTCTTTCCGGCTTCGCCGATTCTCTCAGTCAACATCATCTCGACCTGCGAATGCACGTCTTCAACACTTTCCTGAATACGGAAATTTCCAGCTAAAATTTCATTATAGATATTCTTGAGTTCCTTTTGAACATCTAGTAGATCCTGATCGGTCATTAGTCCAATACTATTCAACATTTTTGTATGTGCCAAGGAACCTAAAACATCGGCTGC
>JBEBTR010000030.1:0-26300 GCA_040393725.1 Sphingobacterium endophyticum
AAATAATCATGATTAAAAATTACGGAATCGCCCTTATTGCATTTATTGTGCTATTGGGCTCATGTAATAACTCTCAGAAATCCGCTTCCGCGCAACAAGATACTGTATCGCGTGCCAGCTTGAACAAACCTGAGGAAATTCAACAGATCTCAGAAGTTATAACGCGTTTCGCTCGTGCATATCTAAGCCAAGACAATGAAAAGGTAAATGCGCTGATCCATCCGCAACATGGGCTTGCCGTTATCTACCGCCCTGGTGTTATGGACGATTTTAAACTTGTCGATAGCTTTGATTTTAAATCTCCGGTTCCTGAATCATATCCTTATGTCACTTTTGAAAACGATAAGATGTTAACCTTTGAACCTCTTCCAGAATTTAAATGTGATACTGATAAATGGACAAAATATGGCTTCTCAAGCGATACTACCGCAACTAGTGTTACTCATTTGCTTGATACCATTATGAAATATCAAGGTGAATATAACGAGGTAAAATATGATGACACCATTAAAGCTAGGGTTTCTACACTGGAAGATGGTAGTTATCGTGTGATTTTAAACCCTTCTGATGAACACTTTTTAATCTTTCATGTTAAACAATTTGATGGAGCATGGTTTGTCACCGTACTGGACCGTTCCTATGGAAACTGTGACGCCTAATAATTACAATTTATACACTGACTTAAATCAAACCACATGGGTACTTTAGATAAAGAAACACAAGCAAGAATTAATCAATGGCTTTCCGCTGAATATGACAAAGATACGGTCGCTAAAGTTCAGTCATTAGTTGATAACAATGAGGAAACTGAATTACTTGACTCATTTTACAAGGAATTAGAATTCGGAACCGGTGGATTACGTGGGATTATGGGAGTAGGATCTAACCGAATGAATAAATATACTATAGGAAAAGCCACCCAAGGTCTTGCAAATTACCTCATCAAACAATTTCCAAATCAGGAAATAAAAGTTGCTGTTTCCTATGATAGCAGGAATAATTCCCAATCATTTGGTCATTTGGTTGCCGATGTTTTTTCAGCTAACGGATTTCAGGTCTACCTATTCAAAGAATTAAGACCTACTCCAATGCTTTCTTTTGCAGTGCGTCATTTCAATTGCCAAGGTGGAGTTATGTTGACTGCTTCGCATAATCCCAAAGAGTACAATGGCTATAAAGCTTATTGGAATGATGGTGGACAATTGGTTGCTCCTCACGACGAAAATGTAATCACTGAAGTCAATGCTATTACTTCTGTAAATGATATTAAATTCGATAGAGTTGAAAAGAATATTCACCTGGTAGCTGAAGATTTTGATCAGATTTATATCGATGCAAACTTAAAATTAAGCATTCATCCGGAAGCGGTTAAAGCTCAGAATGACCTAAAAATCGTCTATTCCCCGATTCATGGAACAGGGATTACCATAGTTCCAAAAATGCTGGAAGCATGGGGCTTCAATAATATACAGGTTGTTGAAGAGCAAGCTAAACCCGACGGAAATTTCCCAACGGTGGTTTACCCTAATCCGGAAGAAGAAGAAGCGATGTCCAAAGCTATGCAAAAAGGTCAGGAAATCGATGCTGACGTAGTCATGGCAACAGATCCGGATGCTGACCGCGTGGGTGTCGCAATCAAATTGCCTTCAGGTGAATTTCAATTAATAAATGGCAACCAGATTGGAAGTTTATTAACATATTATGTGCTCTCTAGCAAAAAAGATTTAGGGCAGTTAAAGCCAAACCAATATATCGTAAAAACAATCGTAACATCCAATCTATTCTCCGATATCGCAAAATCATATGGAGTAAAGAGCTATGAAACATTGACTGGATTTAAGTTTATTGGAGAGGTGATGACTAAATTAGTGGGCAAGGAAACCTACCTAGTTGGAGGTGAAGAGAGTTACGGCTTCCTAGTAGGAGATTTAGTAAGAGATAAAGATGCGGTTAATTCATGTGCTTTTATCGCTGAAATGACGGCCTACTTTAAAAACCAAGGTAAATCTTTATATGATGTGTTGTTGAAATTGTACCTTGACTATGGTTATTATAAAGAAAAATTGATTTCATTAACCAAAAAAGGCAAAGCCGGTGCGGATGAAATCAAACAAATGATGGCAGATCTTCGTGCAAACCTTCCAAAAACATTAGGAACGATTGAAGTAGTTGAGGTTAGAGATTATGAAAGTAGCGAAGCTACGGATATGGCATCGGGAAAGAAATCCAAAATTGACCTGCCAAAATCGGACGTATTACAATTTATTACGAAAGACGGTGATGTAATTTCCGCTAGACCCTCAGGAACTGAGCCTAAAATTAAGTTTTATTGCTCTGTTCGTGAAAATTTGGAATTTACTTCTGAATTTGGACAGATCTCAAACCGCCTTGACGATAAGGTTAGGGAAATGATGAACGATATAGTGAAAGATTAATGAATAAATGGAAAAAATTAGATTCTAAATATATTATTCAACGCCCTTGGGCAACTCTACGTGTAGATAAATTAGAGATGCCCAATGGCAATATAAAAGATGAATATTATGTTTTAGAATACCCCACCTGGGTAAATATGGTGGCATTAACCGAAGACAATCAGGTTATTTTTGTTCGACAATACCGTCATGGTGCCGGACAAGTTATGGTTGAATTACCTGCAGGTGTTGTTGAAGAAAATGAGGAACCAGAAATTGCAGCGCGACGCGAGCTATTGGAAGAGACCGGCTATGCATTTAATGATATAACCTATGTTTGTGAGCTATTTGCAAACCCCGCAACATCGGGGAATTTAACTTACACCTATCTACTTACTGGAGGCAAGAAAGTTCAGGAACAACAATTAGATCCTTCTGAAGATATTGAAGTTGTTTTGATGGATTTAGAAGATGCCAAGAATTTTCTTTTTGAAAATAAAATCGGGCAGGCATTACATACTTCTGCCCTATTCTACACCTTTAAAAAGTTAGGCGTGCTTTAGTCTCGCCTAACTTTATTCTTTATATCCCCAACTTTACACAATAATTAACGCCGTTTTCGTACCTTTGCCGCATGGCAAGAGAAATTTACGAAACCAAGCGGAAAGCGCTTAAAATTAACCTTAACCCTGATATTTACGGAACATTCGCAGAAATTGGAGCAGGTCAGGAAGTTGCTCGAAATTTCTTTGAAGCCGGGGCCGCATCAGGGACTATTGCAAAGACTATGTCCGCGTATGACATGGCCTTCAGTGACGCCATTTATGGTGTTGAAGAATCTGGCCGATACGTGAGCAGAACTAGGCTCACCAAAATGTTGGACCATGAATACAACCTTTTAACCGAACGTCTGCAAGGAGAAAAATATTGCAGTAAAAAATTCTTTGCTTTTGCCGATACTGTAACTACTTTAAACTTTACCAAAACCAATGAACCTCACGGATGGATCGGTATAAGATTCCAACATGAAGTCGATGGTCCTACAAATGATATCATTATCCACGTCCGTTTATTGGACAGCGATAACAGGCTGCAAACAAAAGTTTTGGGAATATTAGGTGTTAACCTTGTATTTGCAGCTTACTATTATTCAGATAATCCTCAAACCATGATTGAATCTTTAGTAGACAACCTCTCTGTAGGTTCTGTTGAAATTGACTTAGTCAAGGTTTCTGGTCCTTTATTCGAAAAGGCAAATGAAAGGTTACTGAATCTATACCTTATCGCAAAAGGTTTCTCGAAAGCAGCTATCTTCAAACCAGACGGAAAGGCTGCACAAATTAAAGAATATCTGTATAAGAAGAATATTATTATTCTTCGTACCAAATACCGTCAAAAGTCAAACCCTAACTTTGACCTCTTTAATCTTGCCGTTGAAGAGTTCCTAAAAAATACCAAGGCTGTCCCAGAAGACACGGTTGTACTGATTGAGGTACTAATGGGAAATGTGCTTGATGAAAATATTAACATCTCCGATGAAGATTTAATCTATTTTGCAGAAAGAGCGGAATATTTATGTTCCACAGGAAACAATATCTTGGTTTCTAACTTCAGAAGGAATAATCACCTAGCAGAATTTGTGCAGACATTCAAGCCTAAACATGTCGGAATTGCAACAAACACAGCTAACTTAAAAAACATTTTCAATACGGATAATTATAATAAGGAAAATTATACCAACGAATTGCTTAGCTATATTTCCGGAATGTTCAGTAAAAATGTGAAGCTTTACGCTTACCCATATCTAGATAAGAAATCAGACACCATCATTACAACGAAAAACCTTCCTGTTTCTGAAGAAGCGAAACCTTTATTCGACTTCTTAATTAACAATCGATATATCGTAGACATTGAAAACTATGATGAGAAGTTTGTAAAAACGGTTTAAGAATAAAAAAAGGGACAAAATTAATTTTGTCCCTTTTTTGTGTTATAAAAACTTCTTAAAAATCGAATATAATATCTTGAGATCATGTTCGGTCAATAAAGCGTTATTTACATCCATCTGTGTATAATGTTGCTTAAAGCCTTTGATTGCAGCATCTAAATTCTTTACATCATATCCGATAATTCTCAATGCAATCTTAGGATCAAAACCAACAGGTGGAGCCTCTAACACCTCATCGTACCAATATCCAAATCCCTTATCCGCCAAAATTTTCCAAGGAAACCTCGATGGATCATTCTTGCGAGTAGGAGCATAATCCATATGACCAATAAAATTCGCCTGTGGAATCTTATACGTTTCTTTTAAATAAGACAATAACTGTACTAATGCATTGATCTGAACCTCAGGCCATGGATCGCTGATTCCATTATTGTCAAGTTCAATACCTATGGAAGAAGAGTTTAAGTCAGTATCGTTTCCCCATCTACCTAAGCCGGCATGATGAGCACGATATAGGTCATTTACCATTTGAACAACCTTTCCATCTCTGCCAATTACATAATGTGAGCTTACCCCAACCTTTTCATTATGGAAAGTCCTTACCGTTTGATCCAGGTCTTTCTGAGCTGTATGGTGAATCATAACATAGTTTGGCTTACGAACGCCAAAATTAGTCGAAGCGATCCACTCCTTATCCTTATAATTTATCTTTTCTAACTGACCTTTAACCGGTGCTTCTTTATATACTTCGGAAAAGTCCTTTGCTTTTTTCTTATAGATCTTTTCGGTTGTGGCATATTTACCTCCAGCACAAGAACCCATTAATGCTACAATCGAAAAGTAGATTGCATATTTCTTTATCATCATATCCTTTTTGCGTTTTTCAAATCTTTATAAAGCATCCACTACAAACTCGGGACGTTCCATCCCTGGTTCCAATTCAATAATCTGAAGATTACGGAACTCCATCTTCGCACCTTCTGCTTCTAGACAAAGATAACCTTTTCGTTTTGACGCTAATCGAATACTGTTTACGAATTTACCATTTACGGCAAGCTTAACAGTTCCATCTATACATACTACAGTGTATTTGTTCCACTCCCCAACTCCCAAACATCGGTTCTCCAATGATTTGCTTCTTTCTCCTCTTGGATTATCCGGGGATGCAGTCATACCTCCTGCCCCAAATAATTCTCCATGCACATAAGCAATAGGCTGCTGTTTTCCATCCACCGCATGAATATTCACCCACTCCAATTCAAGCATTTGAACCTCCATACCCATCGGAAGCCTTGACTTTGGATCTGCCTTGGCATCACACCAAACAAAAACCCCTGAATTGCCCCCCTTCTCCAAATGCCTCCACTCGACATGCATAATGAAATTCTCGTACATTTTCTCTGACCGAACAACACCAATTGGATTTCCACTGTTTTGCAATAAATTTCCCTTAGCCTTCCACGTCGAATCAGAGGTGTTAACATCAAACCATTGAATGGGTTTGCCTTTGGATTTCTTGCCTAATATCGAATCGTCAAAATTCTTCTCAACCCCAAACTGAAACAACTTCTTCTGTCCTTCAGCAAATTGAGTTCCTAAAACAAGGGTATAAAATATAATAAGAAAAAAAGAATAGGTTTTCATGATCACTAATCTATGAATTGAAAACCTAAAATAAGAAAATCTTACCTTAAAAACTCATTTCCATAAGGACCGCCCGATGATCTGTTGGCCATTCTGAAATAACTAAATCCGAAGTCTCGGAACTCTCACCCACTATTTTTGCTGATTTGGTTTTAACCTTGGAGTTAGCAAAGATCAAATCAATCCGATCATAAACCTCGTTTTCTATCGATCCACCAGGTATCGATGTCCACGTATAAGCTGGACGCTTGTTTACATCCTTGTATATCTTTCTATAGGCATCATAAAACCCATTTTCAACCAACAGTGATGTACTGGGCCATTTTACTGAAAATGGAAGTCTCGAATCATTTCTACCCTTCATGAATTTCGCTGTCCAATCATAATAACTTGGCTCATTAAAGTCCCCTAAAATAACGCAAGGGTAGTTTTCAAACCCTTCCAATTCTTCTACAACAGATCGGATTTGCTTACCTCTTGATTTTTCTGCCGAAGCGATGGCGGACGCTTCATCGGTTAACTTCTTCTCAGCAATATCATAGGGTTCATATGGGTATGCAGGTAAATGTACATCTCCCACTAACAATGTCTTACCAGCTATATCAACTTTTAAAATTTGAGATTGATCATCCTTTAACCTACTTAATGGATATTTACTGATTACAGCACGGCTCCTGTCAATGATTATACAATTCCAACCAAGGCTATCCGCCAATAATTGGGCCCTTGAATGCTCGCCAAATTTGAAACTTGTTTGCTCTTGAAAAGCAACAATCTCAGCACCCGATTTTCTGATAACCAACAACTGGTTCCTTACACTCTTCTCTTTTTCAAACCCTGAACCGTCTCCTCCAACCCAAATATTGAAAGAAAGAATCTTAAAACTCGTTTTTGCAAACCCAGAGTGAATGCTACCTATTAAAATCAAGGCCATTAAAACTAACCGTGGAATAAATCTGATCGTTCTTTTCATAAATTTTATTATTGATTAATAAATAAAAATGTCGTCAATACCGCAGCATGATCCGATGGAAAACGGACAGGATGGGTATCGATAACCTTAGAATCTAGAGTCTTTAAACCCTTTCCTTTAAAAAAAATATAATCGATTCTATCTTGATGAGTATGTGGATTAATTGGAGTCCAGGTGATTCCTCTGAATTTTTTTGGATCTTTATACACTTCCCTAAAGGTATCCTTAAAACCCAATCTCTCCATGTATTTGCTGGTAGGAAAAGGCATCACATAGCCCGCGTTTTTATCTTTTACAGACTCAACCCAGTCCAAATGTGATCCTGAATTAAAATCACCTCCCAAGATAATCGGAATGCGATTGCTCGCATTAATTTGAGGAGAAAGGCTCTGAATTATACCCTCCATGGTGCTTCGATTACCTTCCTGTTTCTCGATCCATTCTTTGAGATTCATTTGGCGGCCATTATCAATTTCTGACCAATAATCAACCGGGTAATTTAACCACACGGACGATACAACGACATGTTGCTTCCCAATTTCTATCAATGCATTCCCATTATTAAATGCCGTGGAACTCTTTAAAGTCTCCTTAATTGGAAATCGGCTCATGATAGAAATGTTGCTACTTCTTAAATAAAAGTAATAGCCTAACTCATCCGCAATTCTTGCTCCTGAACCATAGGTTTCTTGCATAGTGATAATATCGGCACCTGACGCTCTGATTACCTCCGCAACCCTTTTATATCCTATACCTTTACCGGTTTCATTTCCACCATGCCAAATGTTATAGGTCATTACCCGCAAGCTGTCAACCGTTTTGGATAAGGTAAGGTCCCTTTCTGAAGGAAAGTACGTATTAAAAATCTCCCGAATCTGATCACTGCTTAAATTGGTGTTATAAAGGCTTATATCATCAATATATCCATTAAAGACTTCCCATTCTCCTAAATCTCCTTGCTTTTCCCCACCAATCCTTAACCCTATGGTACCTACTTCAGAAGCGGGCTCCATTCCTTCCAATGAATAGATGGCAACCTGATTACCGTTATAGTAGAGTGCGACTTCTTGCTTTGGGGAATCATAGCTCATACTAATCAACGTCCAACCTTCTGTAATCAATTGCCTTGAAGGTCCCGGTTTATAATCAAGGCTCTTTTTCGCCTTGATTAGCTCCCATGCCCAAGTATGGTTCGCCTGCTTATTGAACTTCCAATTCAACATAGTTGAATCAGCATATTTTATTTCTAAGTCAAGAAGATTATAAGACTCAAAGTCTTTCTCTCCCTTTATCCACATTGAAATAGTAAAGGACTTCTTCCACTTTGTTTGATCAATCACATAACTCAGGCGCTGACGATATTCTGCACTTTGAGTCAGATTCAATCCATTGCCCTGAACTCCAGAAATTGCCTCCTCTTGCAAAAGGGCATTAAATTCTTCTTTGAAAATAATCTCCTGACCAAATAGCGAAGAATGAATCGCCCAAGTAAATAAAACAAAAATGAAAAAAGTCCTTTCCATCAATTATTTCTTTGCTACTTCCCAGCCATAATCTATATAATCCCATCCAAAATCATCTCCGTCAATATTGACCTGCAGATAACCTTCTTCAGTTCCATGAAAGGAACCGCCCCACCATCCGGCACAAATCGCTCCAGCTGTTATATATTGAACACCTTTTACCTTTATCTCTTCATATAGATGCTGGTGACCTTGCAATACCAATTTTAAATTATGCTTATCAAACAAACTCCTAACATCTTTCTGATTGATGAATGTATCTGCATCGGTATAATATCCTTCCAAAACTGGATAATATAAAGATAGAAATGGCACATGGGTAGATATGATGATAGGCTGACCTGCTGGAGTTTTTTCCAATTCAGAAATTAGCCAATTCTTCTGAACATCCGAAATGCAATATTTACCATTACAGATCTCTGTACTGTTCAGCGTAATAAATTTCCAGCCCTTATGCTCAAAACTATAATATGTTTTCCCAAAGTAACTACTGAAAAGTCCTGATCCATGCTCCCCTTCCGAAAACCAATAGCGATCGTGATTTCCAATAGTGTAGAACCATTTTAAACCCGAATTTGTGACAATATCCTTATAGCGCTGAAATAAACTTTTGGCAAGCTCCAAATTCTCGGCCTTCATTGCGTCCACATCAACATTGTCTCCGCCCGTTAAAACAAAATCAACCTTGCTTTTCTTCGCTACGCCAATGGCTTGTTCTAACCCTTTAAAGGATTGATTTGCTTCATCCTTATTCAAATGCAAGTCGGTAAAATAAGCAAATGAAAACTTCTTCTGTGCAAATACGCTCGAAACCGATAAAAGGAATACAATTAAATAAATTAGTCTTTTCATAAATAATGTTATTTCCAACCAAATGGTTGTTTCAAATTAGGGTTTAAAATCATTTGTGTTTCTGGTATAGGTCTATAATAATACATAGGTTCTATAAAAGTACGTTTTCTTACGTCAGTTACCATACTTCCTCCAGCAGATCCATTACTAAGATAAACCCCGGCGGTGCTATCAAACTTTCCAATTGTATAATAAACTAATGCTACACCCAAAGAATTCTTCTCCCGATCCGACGGAATAGTCTGCCCTTCTGGAATTAATTTAATGTCCGGAATTCCATCGCCTGTTAGGTCATAATTGCCTACTGAAGGAAAATACATTCCTTCGGGAATTTTCTCTAGCAATTTACCTGCATTCCAACGCATTAAATCATTATATCGTGAATTCTCAAATGCTAATTCAACTCGACGTTCACGGCGAATCTCTAATATAACCCCAGCATTCGTTCCGGTAACTTTGGGGAAATCCATTTTCAGCTTTGGATCAGGATTTCCATTCGCTTCCGCAAGCATTAAATCCGGCATATCAACTCGCTTTCTCAGCAGATTAATGGATGAATTTAGATCCACTTGCGTTAAGGTCCCTAATTCAGCTTTTGCCTCAGCAAACATCAGAACAACTTCAGCATAACGATGTACCGGAAAATCAATGCTGTTGTAGACGTTTTGATCCGTACTATTCACATAACCCTTACGTTGATGATAGCCTGTGAAATTCTTATTTAAGCGCTGAACATACGTGGTCGAACCTGGCTCTCTTTTCCATTCTGGATAAATATAGGTTTGGTTCAATCTAGGATCCCTGTTTTTAAACTCCTCAACAAAACCAAACTTTGAATAATTAGGTAAATCCGTGAACCTCTTCCCATCCTTCATTAAGTAGGTCTGAACTAAATCTCTTGAAGGAGATTGCTCATAATCCCCAAACACAACGCCGTTTACATTTTGGGTGACATTCTTCGCTTGGTCAAAAGCATTGACTAATATCACCTCCTTATTATTGGTTAGATCTAAAGACTCAAATAATGTGGCATAATCTTGTTCCGGTTTCCCTGAACTGAAGATGGAATATTTACCCGACTTCATAATCTCCTCACTTGCAGTCGCTGCCACCTGAAGAAACTCATTCGCCGTATTCTTTAAATTGAGTTCATCATGGTATTTCCGATAGGTTCCTTCATGTAAGGCAATTTTTGCCTGCATAAAATATACAGCCCATTTTCCCGGTGTTCCCGTTGGAACATTTTCCCGTACATGCTTTACCGCAAAATCTAAATCCTCCATCACCTTTTTCATAACTTCTGTCCTAGGTGCAGCAGGATCTTTCAAGGCCTCATCTGTAGGATTTAATGTTTTATCGTACCATGGAACATCCGAATAGCGGTTCACCATATTAGAATAAAATATGGCCCTATAATATCTTGCCAAACCTACATAATGGTTTTTGATATCATCGCTGACCGCCGCTTTCTGATAGTTCTCCAAGAAGTAATTGATGTCTCTCAATCGACTCCAAGACCAACCCCCTGTTATTGTTTGTGAGGATGGACTACCGGTCATCATGCTCTTAATCTCTACTGCTGCTGTAGTCGCCGCATTGTCCGTAGACTGATCATTTAAATATGTGTTCCGATTTGGAAGGCTTAGCATTCCATTCATATAGAGGACTAAATCCTCTTCAGTGTTAAAGAATACTTCAGGAGTAATCTGTGTCTGTGGAAAACGGTCCAGAAAATCCTTCTTACATGCTGCCGAAAAGCATAGTATCGTGGCTACTGGAATTATATATATAGACTTAAATCGTTTCATATCATGTTATTTTTAGGTCGTTCATTAAAAATCAAGATTAATACCTGCGGCAATTTTCCGCTGGAATGGATATGCCCAAGCACTGTTATCCGTATTATTATTAATAGCTTCTGGATCTACATATTTCTTCACCTCAGAGAATTCAAATATATTTTCTCCCGTAACGAAAAATCTTACCCTGCCAAGTTTCCATCTTTCCAATACATGTGCTGGTAAGGAATATCCCAGAGTGATATTTTTAATCCTTAAATAAGCTCCATTCAACAGGTACTGTGTATTTGGTATTGCCAACCCTTTTCCATCATTCGCATCTGCTAACCATGACTGTAAGACAGGATAGGCAGCATCATGATTCGCATCCGCTAATCCGGCATCCAAATAGGCTTGTGAATGCTTAGCTCGCTGTTCTGGAGTGTCAGAATTTTCGCGATAGAAATCTAAATGCCATGGATAAATATTCGCATATGGCTGTTGATATGGTCCCCAAAACAAATAATGCCTTGGATAAAAATCTCGCCTTAATACTCCCTGCAAGAAAACAGATGCATCAAACCCATTCCAATCCATATTTAAGTTAAAACCAATCCTTAATCGATCATCCGAATTACCAATGATCTTACGATCCTTCATTTCCTTCTCTGTCAACCCCAGCTCTATCTTTCCATTGCCGTCCAAATCCTTAAATTTTGGCCATCCATTGATGATACTCAATGCTCCCCATGGTACGATGGCCGTTTCATCCAAGGCATCAATCTCTGCCTGGCTCCTAAATAAACCATCTCCCTCTAAACCGTAAATCGTACCAAACTCATATCCTTCAAAGTAATTGGACAATAACCTTTGATCGTTCTGAAACTTCGTAATTCTTGCTCTGGAATCTGATAAAACAACTTTTGCATCGAATCGGAAAGGCTTGTCAGCTATATTAAACTGGTCTTTATAATTGACGCTTAACTCCCAGCCTTTCGTCTTTAAATCTGCCGAGTTCTGTCTTGGAACTCCTGTTCCTAATACGCCGGGCAGTTCTTGACCTTGGGTCAACATCCCAGATGTCTCACGTACATAATAATCGAAACTCGTAAAAAACTTATCATTGAATAATCCGATGTCAGTACCAAAATTGATGGTAGACACACTTTCCCATGTATAGGTGTTTGGATCTATGGTTAACGGAGGTGCTCCGGTGACAACTTGCTGTTGGGCACCATTGATAAGGTATGGTGATAAGCCTGTACCCATCGTTTGGATATAGGAAAAATCTCCTACGCTCTGATTTCCTAAACTACCATAGGAAGCCCTGAATTTAAGATTTGAAAAGGTAGGTTTTACCTGCTCAAAGAACTTCTCATTACTTACAATCCAAGCTCCCGATACTGATGGAAAAAATCCCCAACGACTATCTTTTGGAAACCTCGACGATCCATCATAACGGCCTGTTGCTTCAAAAATATATTTGTCGTCAAAAGTATAATTCAATCGACCAAACGCACTTTGAGTAGCATATGAACTATAAGCAGCATTCACCCTCGGATCACCATATGTAAGTGCCAAATAAGGTAATGTTGAGGATATTAATTTATCCCTATAAGCCGTCGTCGTAGCATAGGTATACTCTTCTTGATTTACCCCCAAAGTACCTCCCACTGCATGCTTCCCAATTTTCTTGTTATAATTGGCATATAGATTGAAAACATCATTGTAGATTTCTCCCCTTCGATCCTGAACATATCCATTCCCGCCTTCTTCTCGGACGTCATTCGGACCAAAACCTATCTTATATTTTTTAGCATATTCTGGATATCTCCAATATTCTCGCTTAAAACTTGCATCTCCTGTTACTGTTAAATCACCATTCAAAAAGGTCCCCACAGCATTGAATATATTTTGAAACCCAAACATATTCTCATTCAATTTCCCTCCATCTACTAGACGAGCAGCCAACCTTCCTGCAGCATTGTTTCCCCAGGTCCCATCTGGGTTCTTCGCCACATCTGTAGGTTGCAAATAATAAATATCTGTTAAGCTTGCATTTGGCCTGTCTCTATTGGTTTGATAGATATTCATGTTATTATCTACCTTCAACCATGACATCGGTGCAAATGAAAACCTGCCCCGAATACCTTTTCTCTGCCAATAATCAGATGCGAGCTTATTTAAGCCATTCTCCTTCGTATAGTCCGCAGACAGGTAATAATTTAAAGGCCTGTTATTAATCTGTGCACCACCAGAAAATGTCAAAGAATGTACATGTGAGAAAGAAGATTTATGCAGAAAGTAGTCATTCCAGTTATTCCCACCCATATATGCCCACAAGGTCGGGTCATCAGGGTTTTCCCTGACATCTGGTAGGGATGGATTTTCTGAACGTTCCTTCGCCCATTGATAATGCGCATCGCTATAGTTCACATAATCCCATGGTGTATTATCCGTGGAAATCTCAAGGAGTCTTGAGAAAATATAGGGATCGGTCACTGGATCTGGCATTTCTGTTGGTTTTCCCCATGATGAAGTTACATTATAGGATACGACTTGACGCCCCTGTTGACCTGTCTTTGTTGTGATTAAGATAACTCCGTAGGTTGCGCGAGCACCGTAAATCGCCGCAGATGCCGCATCCCGCAATACCGTATAGGTCGCAATATCACTTGGACTTAATCGGATCATATCCCAATTGTCTGAAACTGGAATACCGTCAATCACAATCAGCGGACTTCCACCATTAATAGAGGTTGTACCTCGAATATTGATGTTTGGAATGCCTCCAGGACTTCCGTTCCCATAAGTAATGTTCAAGCCAGGGCTCACTCCTTGAAGTCCTTGCATAATATTCGTTACCGGTCGAGACTCTAACTGCTTTCCTGATATTTGATCTACTGCTCCCGTTAGATTAATCTTTTTCCTTGTACCAAATCCAACAACTACAACTTCATCTAAGTTGCTGGCATCAGTCTCCATTTTTATATTCAACACATCTCCAGGTTTTGAAATAACTTCCTGGGTTTTGTACCCTAGGTACCTAAATACAAGTGTCGTGTTATTGCTAATTCCTTCAATTTTGAACTGGCCGACATTATTGGTGGATGTCGCCTTATTGGTCCCCTTTACAATTACGCTTACCCCAGTCAGTGATTTCCCATCTACATCCGACACCGTTCCTGTGACCGAAGTCTCCTGTGCCATCAATGAAATTGGAATAATCCATACCAGTAGTACGAACAAGGTTCTAATCAACATGCTGCATGTTGAATGATTTAGATTATGGTTAGTTATCATTTATAAATTAATTGAACATTCATTCAAACTTCAAAAGTAATTTTCCGATGTTAATTCAATATTATCTTAAAATAAAGATGTGTTTAAGTTTAGTTTATTAAGAATAGTATTCTTTAAATTGGTTAGAGGATTTCCCCGTTGTTTCCTCTAAATTAGAGGAATAAAAAAATTAATCAAAGATTTTTTTTCAAAAATCAAAAATATCTATTGATATTAGGCTTTATTTATATTAATTGAACATCCATTCAATATAAAACAATGTAACATGGGCAGAAATAGTTTAAAAGACGAAAGGCAAAAAGAGATAATTCATCAATATTATCTTGTCGCAAAAAAAGAAGGTTTGGAAAACACTTCTATTGCAAAGATTGCTTCTGAAATGAATATCAACCCTAGTCTAATTATACACTATTTCAAAAATAAGGAGGAACTGAATTATGCCCTGATTGATTACATCCTTGAAAAATATCTTGTCATCTACAAAAGACAGAAAATTGCTGAGGAAGATCTTAAAGGTTACCTAATACAGTTAATTGATAAGTTGTTTTCTAAAAAGTGGAACGCCCTATTCAACGATAGTATTTTCTACAGCTGTTATGCAATGGGCTTTAGAGATAAGAAAATTAAGGCAAAATTCAAGAAGCTGCAAGATTCATTACGCTTTCATCTTGCCGAGGTTTTGGATAGGTGCAAGGAAGCGGGAATAATTAATATCGACTCTTCTGAAGAAATGGCAGACTTAATTTATGTCCTTGTTGATGGGGCTTATTATTATTTAAGCCTTGTTTCTGAGAAAGAAGAATATGAAGAAAAGCTTAAAATTCATCGGCAATATGCCTTTAGAGCATTAAAGATCTAAGTATTCCTAGGCAACCCCTTTCCTCCGACTTTCTCTTCTACTAAAATAAGGTTTCAAGAGTCCATACATTGCTATGATTACCCAAATGGAATTTGAGGTTATATTCGGCATATCACGGAAGTAAAGTGCACTGGTGACCAATCCCAATCCCCCAATGACGTTGATTGCTTGGTATATCCATGAATCAAAACGAACAGTTCTAGTATTCAGCAATAAAAATCCAATTGTACAAAAGGTTACTCCAATCCAACCAATAATGGATACAAGGTTTTCTACGTTCATAATATTTGGCAGTAAGTATTATAAACTAATATAGCCTTTACTCAGCAAATTAGAGTAAAGGCTATATGAAGTTTTTTATTTTAGAACGATTAAATCTCTGCGTAAGCTTCCATTGGAGGACAAGAACAGATTAAGGTTCTATCCCCTTGTGAATCGTTAACCCGACCAACGGATGGCCAAAATTTATTGTTGCGCAAATATTCAATCGGATATGCAGCTGTTTGACGTGAATAAGGTCTATCCCATTCGTCTCCTGTAACAACTCTCGCCGTATGTGGAGCATGCTTCAATACGTTGTCTTTCTGATCTGCTTCTCCGTTCTCAACCGCAGCGATCTCGGAACGAATGCCAATCAATGCATCACAGAATCTATCCAATTCGGCTTTCGACTCAGATTCTGTAGGCTCCACCATCAGTGTACCTGCAACTGGGAATGAAACTGTTGGAGCATGGAAGCCATAATCCATTAATCGCTTAGCAATATCTGCAACTTCAATTCCAGCATTTTTAAATCCACGGCAATCTAAGATCATCTCGTGTGCACAACGTCCATTTGCACCTGCGTACAATACTGGATAGTGCTGTTCTAAACGAGCCTTGATATAATTCGCATTTAAAATCGCTGTTTTTGTAGCATTTGTTAATCCTTCAGCTCCCATCATGGCGATGTAAGCATGCGATATTACCAAGATTGAAGCTGATCCAAATGGTGCTGCAGAAACTGCCGATATACCTTCCTCGCCTGAAATCTCAATGATTTCATGATTTGGCAAGAATGGAACTAAGTGTTTGGCTACCCCAATTGGACCCATGCCTGGACCTCCTCCACCATGTGGAATACAGAATGTCTTATGTAAATTCAGGTGACATACGTCAGCACCAATATAGCCCGGACTCGTTAATCCCACTTGAGCATTCATATTAGCACCATCCATATAAACCTGACCTCCATGTTCATGAATGATATTACAGATTTCTACAATCGGCTCCTCAAATACACCGTGTGTAGATGGATAGGTAACCATTAAGGAATTTAAGTTAGCAGAATGCTCAATAGCTTTTGCTTTTAAGTCCTCAACGTCAATATTTCCACGGTCATCACATTTAACAACCACAACCTTCAACCCTGCCATAGAAGCAGATGCTGGGTTAGTTCCATGTGCTGATGCCGGAATTAAACAAATATTTCTCTCAAAATCCCCACGGCTATGGTGATATGCGCGAATAACCATCAAACCCGCATATTCTCCCTGTGCTCCTGAATTTGGCTGGAAGGACATCTTAGCAAAACCTGTGATTTCACATAACCAGTCATTAAGCTCATTAATCAATTGCATATAACCTGTAGTTTGGTCTACCGGTGCAAATGGGTGCAAACCTCCAAAACGTGCCCATGTAACCGGAACCATTTCAGTCGTTGCATTTAATTTCATCGTACATGAACCCAATGGAATCATGGAATGGCATAATGAAAGGTCTTTTGCCTCTAAAGATTTGATATAACGCAACATTTCGCTTTCAGAATGATAACTGTTGAAAACTGGATGCGTTAAGTATTCCGACGATCTTTCTAAGTGCTCAGGAATGGAAGTACCAATCTCCTTAACGAAACCATCTAAATCAACATCATTTGTTGACTTTCCTTTAATCTTAGCAAATACCTTAACGATAGTCTCAATATCAGCAAACGTGGTTGTTTCGTCAATTGAGATTCCTACGACACCGTCTTGATAGTAGAAGTTCAACTCGTTGTTTAAGGCTTCGCTCTTCAATCCTACCAATTCTTCACCAACGTCGAAACGCAATGTGTCAAAGTAAGATTCATTCAATTGTTTATAGCCTAATGCTTGTATAGCTTTATCAGCCAATTTAGTCAAATCATTGATTCGTTCAGCGATGTTCTTAATTCCTTTAGGTCCATGATAAACCGCATAGAATGAAGCCATAATAGCCAATAAAGCTTGTGCTGTACAAATGTTCGAAGAGGCTTTGTCTCTACGGATATGTTGCTCACGTGTCTGAAGTGCCATACGCAATGCATATTCACCATTCGAATCAGATGTTACCCCAATAATTCTTCCGGGAATATTACGTTTATAGCTATCTTTTGTGGCAAAGAAAGCAGCATGTGGTCCACCAAATCCCATCGGTACGCCGAAACGTTGTGAGTTTCCTACAACAACATCAGCCCCCCATTCTCCCGGAGGAGTCAATAATGCCAAAGACATCAAATCAGTCGCTACGCAAACTGTAATATCTTTATCATGTGCATATGCCGTAAATTCTTTATAATCATTTACCGTACCATCTGCAGCAGGATATTGAAGGAAGGTAGCAAATACATCATCCGTCAAATTCTCAACTGTAATATCAGCCACTCGAATCTCAACACCAAATGGAACTGCTCTTGTCTGAAGTACATCTAATGTCTGAGGATATACATTTGGAGTTACCAAAAACACATTCGCATCTTTATTCTTACGAGTGCTGTACAACATAAACATTCCTTCTGCTGCAGCTGTTGCTTCATCCAATAAGGATGCATTGGCAATTTCCAATCCCGTTAGGTCAGAAACCATTGTTTGAAAGTTTAACAATGCCTGTAATCGGCCTTGTGCAATCTCAGCTTGATATGGAGTGTATTGTGTATACCATCCTGGATTTTCAAAAACATTACGCTGAATAACAGCAGGTAGGATTACATCATTGTATCCTTGTCCGATATAGGATTTGAAAACCTTATTCTTTTCCGCTATTTGAGCGATTTTTTCCAAATAAGCAACTTCGCTTAGGGCTGGAGGAAGATTTAATGCTTGTTTCTTACGGATTTGCGCAGGAACTGTTTGATCTATTAATTCATCAACTGAACCTACTGAAAGCACATTTAACATTTCCTCTACCTGAGCAGGGCTTGGACCATTATGACGATCCTCAAATTTTTCTTGGTAAAATACGTTACTCATTTTAAGTATTGATTCTAACTTTTGAGACTGATTAACTATCTGTTATCCAAATTATTCATTCCAGTTTCTTGTTTGAAAATTTAGATGTGCAAAGATACGGATTTTAAGGGTAATTTTAATGTCCCCTACGCTCGCAAATACTTTTATTATCACATCAATCGATTGCACATTTTTTTAAATAACATATAATGTTTCCCTTAATAAATTATCAATGTTATAGTCAATCTCACCTTTTGTTTTAAATGAAGAAATCGATACGCTCTCCTTCACCCTTTAATTGATAATCAATATGACTTAACTATTAAAAAAAAGGCAAATTTTCATCAAAAACATTCAATTTTCCGCATGAAAAACCCGTTCTTCAATGCTTTAATCTTATAATTAAAGCCCTAAAAATTAAATATTTACAATATTTTTTATACTCTTATTTAAAATGAGAAACTTTACTAATTTAGGCTTGAATCAATATATAAATTTATGCTTAAGTTAAACGTGAGGAATGAAACTGGGCGACTTTCTGCGGTAATTTTAGGTATTGCGAATAGCAATGGTCCAACCCCAACAGCTGAAGAGGCTTATGACCCAAAATCCCTCGAACATATACTTGCCGGTACCTATCCTGTCGAATCTGACATGGTCTATGAACTCTCTTATTTTAAAGATGTACTTAATCGATACGGTGTCGAGGTATATAGACCCGATATCATTGAAAACCTAAACCAAATATTCACAAGAGATATTGGCTTTGTGATCGATGATTTATTCATCAAATCTAATATACTGCCTGAACGGGCATCCGAATGGGAAGCAATCCTTTATATTTTAGACCAGATTGACCCCAACAAAATTATTACCGCTCCAGAAAATGTCCACATGGAAGGAGGAGATGTAATCCTCTGGAAAGACTTTATTTTTGTAGGAACCTATACTGACAGTGATTATTCTCAAATCAATACCGCAAGAACTAATACTGCCGGTGTCAATTTCTTAAAAAACACCTTCCCAAATAAAACCGTCAAAAGTTTTGACTTGATAAAATCCATGCAAAATCCAAGGGAAAATGCACTTCATTTAGATTGTTGTTTTCAACCAGTAGGTGAAAACAAGGCAATTATATACCCAGGAGGATTTCGCAATCCTGAGGAGCTTCAATTTCTTTTGGAACTTTTCCCAGAAAATAATCTGTTTAAAATTTCAGCGGATGAAATGTACGAAATGTTCTCAAACGTATTCTCCATTGCACCTAATGTCGTGGTAAGTGAACAGAAATTCACGAGACTAAACACCTGGTTAAGAAAACAGAATATAATCGTTGAAGAAATCCCTTATCATGAAATCGGAAAACAAGAAGGCCTACTCCGTTGTTCTACTTTACCTTTAATACGTAAATAATCATGCAAACCACCAATACAATTCTAATGGTCAGGCCTTTTTTCTTCCGAAGGAATGAAGAAACAGCTGTCAATAATTTCTTTCAAGCTGAAAATGAAAGAACAGATAGATTATCAGACCTTGCCGTTGCTGAGTTTGATAATTTCGTAAAGATCCTAAAAGCTGCCGCTATAAAGGTTTTTGTCGTTCAAGATCCCGGAAAACTAGATACTCCGGATAGTATTTTCCCAAACAATGTCATTTCTTTTCATACCAATAAGGCTATTCTCTACCCTATGTTTGCCCCAAACAGGAGAAACGAAAGGCTCTTGAATTATTTGGGAAAATTGGACCAATCCGGTATTCATTTTGAAACTATACAGGACTATACCGCCTACGAAAACGCTAATAAATTCTTGGAAGGAACTGGTTCCATAGTGCTGGATCGAGTACATAAAATTGCGTACTGCTCCTTATCGGAAAGAGCAAATGAGGAACTTTTTCATATCTTCTGTAAAGATCAAGGCTTGAAACCCGTGGTATTTCATGCAACCCAAATCGTGGATGGAGCTTTCTTCCCTATCTACCATACCAATGTTATGATGTCGATAGGAAATAGTTTTAGCGTAATCTGCCTAGAATCTATCAGAAATGCCGAAGAAAGAAATCTAGTAATTTCCAATTTACAATCTACAGGGAAGGAAATTATAGAAATTTCAGAGGAACAGATGAATCACTTTGCCGGAAATATTTTAGAAGTCAAAAACGTGGATGGAGACCCGATTATCTGTATGAGCTCTCAAGCATTTGATTCATTTTCCGACGATCAGAAAGAATTGTTGGAAGAACATGCTAAGTTGTTGCATGCTCCCTTGTTCAGCATCGAAAAATATGGTGGCGGAAGTGCAAGGTGTATGATGGCTGAGGTTTTCCATTAGAAAACCTCGCATTATTAAAAACTATCTTTTGCAATTTCTCGACGAACTCGGCTTAAGCTTTCCGGTGTAATGCCAAGATATGAAGCAATCATCCACTGAGGAACACGCAGCAATAAATTTGGATACAGTTCGATGAATTCCAGGTATCGCTCCTTGGCCGTCATTGCCAATAAAGAATTAATCCTGCGTTGTAGATAGTAAACGCTTCTTTGAAGTGATTTTTCGGTAAACCTCGAAAACTCAAATCTTAACTTCGCTGCTTCTGAAAAAAATTGTGGATGCAAAAAAACAACCTTACTTGGCTCTATTGCTTTAATATAATAGAGAGATGGCTCGTCGAAATACATACTTGAACGATCGGCCATTAACCAGTTTTCCGGAGCAAATTGTAAAATATGTTCAACCCCCTTCTCATCCAATGACAAAAACTGCAATAATCCCTCATCTACAAATAAAAAATGTTTGCATACCTCTCCTGCCCTCAAAATATATTGATTGTGGGCAAGATCCCTAAATTCAAAATAGGGCAGCAATTGCTCAAAATCATTATCATCCAACAGGGCCTTTTCTGTATAGTATTTATAGAAATTACTTTCCAACAGTTCCGTCATGTCCATTTTTAATAAAGTATAGTGAATTTAAAGTCTAATGGATTGAAACTTTTTACAAGATCTGGAATTAAATCGGGACCATGCTTCAAATACAGTTCAGCAAAATTCTCAGATCTTTCTTGAAGCCCTCCATTTGGAAACAATTTGTCCTTTATCCGATCCACTTGAATCAACGCATCTTGATGATTTCTTTTCTCTGCTTTAAGCAATTTCTTCTCTAAATTGTTTATAGCCTTTTTAAGGCGTGCTTTTACAGCATCTGTGCTTGGACCTAAACTTGGATCAATCTTGTGCGTACGAAGCTTAATCTTTCCGAAAATCGCATTAAACTCCATCCACTCATCTTGTAGATTTAACCGATGCTTCGTAATACGCTTTACATATTCCTTCTTAAGTGTTTCCCCAGATTTAAAGATACTTTTGAACGTAAAATCTAACCTAAATATTTTCCCCGCCATTTGATCATCGGTGATTAATGCCGAATTTCTTGGGATAAGTATCGGAAATTGAACCTTATATTGATCAAAATTAGCTTTCAGTTGTAGCCAATATACGATTTCAGCACCACCGCCAATATAAGCAAGATTAGGAAGGATTATCTCTTCATACATTGGGCGCATCACAACATTTGGACTAAACCTTTCCGGATGGCTATGTATTTCTTTTTTTAACTCCTCCGCTGTGAAATAAATATCCTGGTGCAAAACTTCAAACCGGCCATCTTCTGTTCGGACAATACGCTCTCTAAATTCATCTGTCAAATAAAAAAAATTGATTTCCCGAGCGTGTACTTGCGTGGCAAAACCCTTTTCCAACAATTCTTCCGAAGTCTTTTCTATCGCTTTAAAACTCTTCTCCTCAAGGATATCTTCCTCCATTATGGGAGCAAATAATTTCTTGAGTTCCTTACGGTCGGCGTCCAAAATAATCAATCCATACTGTTTAAATAACGAGTTCACAAAAACCCGGGTAGAATCGGCTAAATTCCTCCCCTTTAGGTATGCCTCTTCGACGATATTGGTTAAATCGGTAGCATTTTCAGAAAGACCAAACGTATTGCAGTATTGTTTTACAGCATCAACAATGCTCTGCGTGTGTAACCGTCCTGTGGCAGAATGGGATTCTACATCCCAAGAAATCTTTTTGCCAAATGCACGTGTATGGTTAATTTCTTCAAAATCGTGGTCTTCCGTCGCCATCCAATAAACTGGCACAAAATCATTTTCAGGATATTTCTCCTTCAAATCCTGAGCTAATTTGATGGCCGTAACGATTTTAAAAATAAAATATAATGGTCCTGTGAAAATATTTAATTGATGTCCTGTGGTTATGGTATAGGTGTTTTCATCCTTTAAACGGATTATATTTTGAGCAACTTCTGGCGAGCTGTCCAATAATTCCCCGTATTGATCGCTTAATACTTGAGTAAGTAACTCTCTATGGGGAAATTTCTTCTTTTGATTTATTTGATCCTTAAATCCTGCAATAGTAGGTCTATTGCCGTAAAATGAAGCCAACTGCTCATTATTGTTGAGATAGGCAATTAAGGTTTTGGAAAAACTATTGGTGTCGCTGTAATCAATATATGTGGCTTTCATCTACCGTTTTTAAACTTTTACAAATGTATACGCATTCAATATACAAAATAGTAAAATTTAAAAAAAGCACGACTACTTGCCACAAATGTTATAGTTATTTGACAATGTTTCCGTACAAATCAAAGTCCTCTGCCCGATCAACCTTTACCTGTACAAAATCACCGATTCTCGCATAATTTGTCTTAGATTCCAATACAACTTCGTTATCAACCTCCGGAGAATCGTATTCGGTTCTTCCTATGAAATAATCTCCATCAATACGGTCGATTAAAACTTTATACGTTTTCCCAACTTTCTCCTGATTAATGTCATATGAAATACCCTGTTGAACCTCCATAATTTGATCTACTCGATCCTGCTTTACTTCTTCAGGAACATTATCATCTAAATTATGAGCATGAGTTTTTTCTTCGTGTGAATAGGTAAAACATCCTAATCTATCAAACTTAGTTTCTTCAACCCACTCCAACATCTCTTGGAAATCTTCCTCCGTTTCATCTGGATAACCACAGATCAATGTCGTTCTCAACGCAATATCTGGTACCTTATCACGGATCTGATTGACCAAATCTATTTGCTTTTGCTTGCTTGTTCCTCTGCGCATCGAAGTTAACATACGATCTGAAATATGTTGCAATGGCATATCCAGATAATTACAGATATTCGAACGTTCGTTCATGGCATCTAAGATATCCATTGGGAACCCAGATGGGTAGGCATATTGTAGCCTAATCCATTCTATTCCCTCAACATCTGAAAGATGGCGCATTAAATCAGATAAATTACGCTTACCATAAATATCCAATCCATAATATGTTAAATCTTGAGCAATTAGAATCAATTCCTTGGTACCGTTCTTTGCCAAAAATTTCGCCTCTTTAACTAAATCGTCAATGGATTTTGAAACATGCTTCCCACGCATTAAAGGAATTGCACAGAATGAACAAGGTCTATTACATCCCTCAGCAATCTTAAAATAGGAAAAATGTGATGGTGTGGTCAACAATCGTTCTCCTAAAAGTTCATGACGATAATCTGCTCCGATGGTGGAAAGCAATTCCGGAAGATCATTGGTACCAAAAAAAGCATCAACGCTTGGGATTTCCGATTCTAATTCGGGTTTATACCTTTCCGACAAACATCCCGTAACGATAACTTTATTAACCTTTCCTTGATCTTTAAGTTCTGAGAACTGTAAGATCGTATCAATGGATTCCTGCTTGGCATTATCAATAAATCCACAAGTATTGATAACCACAATATCATTTGCCTGAATATTCGTTGCCTCATGTACAACCTCCATTTCGTTGCCTTTTAACTGGCCCATCAAAACCTCACTGTCGTGAATATTCTTAGAGCATCCTAGGGTTACCACATTTACACGTGGCTTAATTACACTAGGAGCTATTTTAGATTGTTTCGTTTTCATATTAATATGTAGCCTACTTAAATAGTGAGTCTACAAAGTCTTTTTTGTTAAATAACTGTAAATCACCGATCTTCTCTCCCACTCCAATATATTTTACAGGAATTTTAAACTGATCCGATATACCGATTACTACGCCTCCTTTTGCGGTACCATCAAGCTTGGTCAACGCCAATGCATTTACATCAGTCGCCTGAGTGAACTGTGTTGCCTGTTCTATCGCATTTTGTCCAGTTGAGGCATCCAATACCAATAAAATTTCATGTGGTGCATCGGGAATAACTTTCTGCATCACATTCTTAATTTTGGTAAGTTCATTCATTAATCCCACCTTATTATGTAAACGCCCTGCGGTATCAATAATAGCAACGTCATCACCATTTGCAACTGCAGATTTAACCGTATCAAAAGCAACCGAAGCTGGATCTGAGCCCATGGGCTGTGCTACAACACGAACTCCTACCCGATCTCCCCACAATTGTATCTGATCTACTGCCGCCGCTCTAAAGGTATCTGCCGCTCCCAAAACAACCTTATTGCCCGCCTCTTTTAGTTGATGGGCCAGTTTACCGATGGTAGTCGTCTTCCCAACTCCATTAACACCAACAACCATAATAACATAGGGTTTTTGATTTCCATATTCAAAAGACTCAAAGTCGTTGCTGTTGTTCTCCGCCAACAAACCTTGAATTTCATCCTTTAAAAGTCGGTTCAGGTCATCAGTCGTCACATATTTATCTTGAGCAGCACGTTTCTGGATCCGATCAACGATTTTAAGAGTCGTTGTAACACCAACATCTGATGTTACTAAAACCTCTTCTAAGTTATCCAAAACCTCGTCGTCGATGGTAGATTTACCGACCACCGCCTTCGTAATTTTAGAGAAAAAACCCTCTTTCGTTTTTTCTAATCCTTTGTCTAAAGCCTCTTGGGCCTCAGGTGTCTCTTGCTTCTTTTTGAAAAAATCAAATAATCCCATGTTGGATAGTTATAGATAATGGATCCTAATCGTATCAAAGATACTTAAATAGAGAATACTAAAAAAGCCCTTTTGGTACACCCAAAACGGCTATTTATAAGATTTTTAAAGAAAAACTTTAAAAAAAGGAATATCTAACTGCTTATTTAGAAGCCGCAGCAACAACCTCTTTTACTTTGTCATTGTGTACCATACTTTCTTTGAAAGTATAAGCGCCAGTTTTTGCAGATTTTGTAGTGATAATTACTTTAGTAAACTCTTTACCACCACCTTTTTGTAATGATGCAACTGCTTTCTTTGCCATGGTATTATATTTTTAATATGGACCTTAAAGACCCAATCCGTTAATTACTTAATTTCTTTGTGAACTGTTACTTTTCTCAATACAGGGTTGAATTTTTTCAACTCTAAACGCTCAGTTGTGTTCTTTTTGTTCTTTGTGGTAATGTAACGAGACATTCCTGGAAGACCACTTTCTTTGTGCTCAGTACATTCTAAGATAACTTGTACTCTATTTCCTTTTTTTGCCATTGCCTTACTTATTTATGCCCTCACGGGTGAATTTCATGATTCTGTTTTCTGTTGATATAACAGGCTAATATCTATTAAATATGTCCTTTTTTAATAAACTTATCGATAGATGCTGTAATACCGTTCTTGTTGATGGTTTTAATTGCTGAAGTAGATACCTTTAGCGTAATCCAACGATCTTCTTCTGGAATATAAAAACGCTTAGTCTGTAAATTAGGATAAAATTTACGCTTTGTCTTAACGTTCGAGTGTGATACGTTATTTCCTTTTAATGCCGTCTTGCCTGTTAAATCACAAATTCTTGACA
>JBEBTR010000031.1:0-26251 GCA_040393725.1 Sphingobacterium endophyticum
TGAAATACAAAATTAATATTCGGTTTATATTATAGCGAATAAATTTGTCAGAAACGTTTCAAATATTTGTGATTTTATCAATAAATACCTACTTGTTTATTCAATTCTACCATATAGCCACTTTTTTTAATGTTCAACACTTTCTAATGCTATTCATTTTTTGTATTATGCAGTTTATTTTCCACTTTTGTGGACATTAATTTAACGAACATTAATATATTAATATGAAATTGTTAGCCGGAAAAACAGCTTTAATTACAGGGGCATCAAAAGGAATAGGTCGTAAAATTGCTGAAGTATTTGCAGAAAATGGTGCAAATGTGGCATTTACTTATCTATCATCGGTAGAAAAAGGCCAAGCCTTGGAAAAAGAACTTGAGCAATTCGGGACAAAAGTAAAGGGATACCGTTCAGATGCTTCAAAATTTGATGAAGCTGATAAACTGATCAATGATATCGTTGCTGATTTTGGAACTCTAGACATCGTAGTCAACAATGCTGGAATTACGAAAGATGGCTTATTAATGCGAATGACAGAAGAAAACTGGGACGATGTGATCAATATCAATCTAAAATCAATTTTCAATGTTTCCAAAGCTGCTTCCAAAGTAATGATGAAAAATCGTAAAGGAAGCATCATCAACATGAGTTCAGTAGTAGGTGTACAAGGGAATGCTGGACAAGCAAACTATGCTGCATCAAAAGCTGGTATCATTGGGTTTTCAAAATCATTAGCAAAAGAATTAGGTTCAAGGAATATTCGCACAAACGTCGTGGCACCTGGATTTATCCGTACCGAAATGACAGATGTACTGGATCCAAAGGTAGTTGAAGGATGGGAAGCTAATATTCCGTTAAAACGTGCTGGGCAACCTGAAGATGTAGCCAATGCATGTTTGTTTTTAGCATCTGATTTATCTGCATACATTACTGGTCAGGTTATTCCTGTCTGTGGCGGAATGTTATAGAAATAATTAATTTAAATAACATACAAAGACTTCCTTGCGGAAGTCTTTTTTATTGGAATACAGCTTATACCTTCTCTACAAAGACAGTAATCGTATATTTGCAGCAATGGGAACAACAGATAAAATATTTAATATCAATACGGAGATAGAGTTTAATGAGCTAGCCTTAGATATTTTTAGATTTCAAGCTAAAAACAATCCCGTGTATGGACAGTTTGTTGATTTTTTAGGGATAAACCCCATGCAGGTTAATCATTACCGAAATATTCCATTTCTACCTATTCAATTCTTTAAAAGTCAAGATATTATTGTCGATAACAAAAATGCTGAAGTCATATTTACTTCATCGGGTACGACAGGAATGATAACGAGTAGGCATCTAGTTGCAGATCCAGAATTATATATAAAAAGCTTCAGAAAAACATTTGAGAAGTTTTATGGAAATGTAAAGGACATTGCGATTGTCGCTCTCCTTCCATCTTATTTAGAAAGATCTGGTTCATCCCTAATTTATATGGTTGATGATTTGATCAAAAATTCTAATCAACCAGAGAGTGGTTATTTTTTATATAACCATGAAGATCTATTCAATACCCTCAATAAACTTAAAGAAAAAAAGACTAAAACAATTTTATTTGGAGTTACCTATGCACTGTTAGATTTTGTTGAAAGGTTTCAAATAGATTTTCCTGAGCTTATTGTTATGGAAACAGGAGGAATGAAAGGCAAAAGGAAAGAAATGATCCGTGAGGAGTTGCATGCTATACTTTGCAAAGGATTTAACGTCCCAACCATTCATTCGGAATATGGTATGACCGAATTATTATCCCAAGGTTATTCAGAAGGATCTGGTTTATTCTTTACTCCGGATTGGATGAAAGTCCTGATCAGGGACACGAATGACCCTTTAACCTTATTAGACAATAAAAAAACAGGAGCTATAAATGTCATTGATTTGGCCAATTATAATTCCTGTTCTTTTATTGCTACTCAAGATTTAGGAAAATTCCATCAAGATGGATCATTTGAAATCTTGGGCAGGTTTGACAATTCAGATATCAGAGGCTGTAACCTCTTAGTCCAATAATTTATTGTAAACTTGGATCATCAAAAGTATTTCCGGCATTAAGATCGCCAGTTTCATAACCTTTTTTAAACCAATACATACGCTGTTCAGAAGAACCGTGGGTAAATGATTCCGGGTTAGACTGACCATACGCTTGTTCCTGAATATGATCATCCCCTACTGCAGCTGCTGCACGCATACCTTCAACTATATCATCATACGTGATTTCCACATCCGTTGATTTATTTAAATGATGCGCCCAAACACCGGCATAAAAATCTGCTTGAAGTTCAGTCATTACCGATATTTTATTGTTATCTCGCTCACTTAATTTGGATCTTAGTGAATTGGTCTGAGATAGTACTCCAAATATGTTCTGTATATGGTGTCCTACTTCATGCGCAATTACATATGCTAAAGCAAATTCTCCTTTAGCACCATACTTTTGTGCTAATTCTCTATTGAAGCTTAAATCAAGATAAACTTTTTGGTCTCCTGGACAATAAAATGGTCCAAATGCAGACTGTCCTATACCACAACCATCTGTTTGGGTACCTTCTGTGTAGATTACCATAGTTGGTTTAGGATAGGATTTTCCATTTTCCTGGAAAATTTTTGTCCAAACATCATCGGTACTTGCCAAGACAACATCTGCAAAATCCATCAATTTATCTTCTTCAGGGGTGGATTGGTATTCACCTTGTTCATTGACAGATCCTTGTTGACTTTGCCCCATTTGATTTAAAAGATCGTTCGGATCTCCGCCCATTAAAAAGCCAATGATCAATACAATCACACCCCCAATTCCCCCAAGGGTTAGTTTTTGTCCTCCGGACATACCTCTACGATCTTCAATATTTCCGCCTCGGCGGCCACCTTGCCATTTCATAAGTTTTCTATTTAATTTTAGTTTGTTTTGGTTACACTACAAATTCTTTGCCACAGCATATAAATAGCCATAACTTAGTTCTAAGGTACAATTCATTCCCCTCATTTAAAATGCTTATCTTTGAATTCATTATTTTATTACCAAACATATGTTATTAGACGATCTGAAAAAAAGAAGTGAGAACCAATGCGAATTATGCCGATCAACTGAAAACCTTGATCTTTATGAGGTTCCTCCTACTTCAACGCCTTCATTAGATAACAGTATATTGATATGTTCTGTTTGCAGAAGTCAGATAGAAAAAACCGAACAAATTGATTCAGCACATTGGAAAGTTTTGGGAGAAACTATGTGGTCTGAATATTTGCCAGTACAAGTTACTGCCTGGAGAATGTTAAGTCGACTGAGAAATGAAGGTTGGGCAAGTGATAACTTGGAAATCCTATACCTTGACGAAGAAACTTTAGAATGGGCGAAAAAAACAGGTGATCATGAATCAGAAGCATTAGTAGAATTTCACCAGGATTCAAATGGTACTAGGCTGTTTGAAGGAGATACTGTTGTATTAATCAAAACATTAGATGTTAAAGGATCTAGTATTTCTGCAAAACTAGGTACAGTTGTAAAAAATATTCGACTTGTTCATGACAATACAGAACAAATTGAAGGCAAGATTGAAGGTCAAACTATCGTTATATTAACTAAATACCTTCGAAAAGGATAAATTTAATTTCAAGCAATTTACCATGAAACGATATATAATTTTATTATTCCTTGGCATATCATACCTTTCGAGTAATGCACAAGAAAAAGTGGACGCAGAAACCATGGAAAAAGTTATTGCTAAGCCACAAACTCAAATTTTAGATGTCAGGACAGCTGAAGAATATAAAGGTGGTCATATGCCAAATTCAGTAAATATCGACTGGAAAGAAAGAACAAAATTTGAAGAAGCAATAAAAAACCTGGATAAAGACCAACCTGTATATGTTTATTGTTTAGGAGGAGGTCGAAGCAAACAAGCCTCTGAATTTCTTACTGAGCAAGGGTATAAAGTATATGATTACTCGGGTGGAATGATGGATTGGAGGAATGCAGAAAAGCCCGAGATAAAACCAGACAACAATAAAGAAGTCAAAGGGTTATCATCAGAAGATTTTGATAAAATCATTCATTCCTCAGATGTTGTGCTAGTTAATTTTTCTGCAGTTTGGTGTGTTCCATGCCAGGAGTTAAAACCTACCATAGAGAAAATTGAAAAAGAACAAGCTAATAAAGTTAAGGTTGTTAAGATTGATGCCGATCAGAATAAAACGCTAATGAAAGTATTAAATGTTCGCGGAATTCCACAACTACTGCTATTCAAAAAGGGAGAAATTATTTGGAATAAGACCGGTGTTCCTTCTGAAGAGGAAATATTAGCTCAAATAAACAAAACTACAAACTAAAAATTCTAGTGAATCAAATAGCATTAGTTACAGGCGCAATATTAGGTATATTATCTATTATTTTTGGAGCATTTGGTGCTCATGCCTTGAAAAAAGTATTAACTGAAGAAAGATTGGCCTCTTTTGAAGTTGCTGTTCGCTATCAAATGTATGCAGCAATTACATTATTGATTATTGGATTTCATTTAAAATTCGATAGCAGCATGGAGAATTGGGCATATTATGGAATATTTGGGGGATGTATCTTATTTTCCGGAAGCATCTACTTTTTAAGTTTAAAAGATCTTCTAAAGGTCAACCTTAGATTTTTAGGCCCTATTACTCCCTTGGGAGGATTATTAATGATTGTTGGATGGTTTATGCTCCTCTTGTCATTTCTAAAATAAAACCATTAAAAAAAAGAGCGGGATTTTTAAGAAATCCCACTCTTTTTTTATTCCAATTCTTTATACCATTCGAGATATTTTTCGATAGCTTTCTTTTTATCCTGATCTAAATGATAGTCTAAATTTTCATTTAGATATTTGTGGTAATCAAAATTTGGAAAAGTTGGAAGACCAGGAATTACATCATCAGGTCTTGAGATTCCGTCTGCTAAAGCTTCGTTGAATTTCTTTTCAAAACTTTCCGGTAATTTTTTATTTGAAACCCAAACTGCATAGGCGAAAGGCAAACCAGTCAGTTCCTTCCAGTAATGCCCCATATCATAAGCATAAGGAACTTCTTCTTTTTTACCAAAAGTTCTATCACCAATTAAAACATAGGCATCAGCTTCACCTTCGGTAATCACCTCAATATTTCTTTTCCAATAATGTTTAAGTAGAATTCGAGCCAAGCCATTTGAAGTACGTGACTGCTTATCTAATAAGAGTGTGTTAATCTCATTAATAGGCTTCTTCGAAAAGATAAAAACTGAATCTACATAATCCAAAGAGCCAATACAGTAGTCACCAATAAAGTGATATTCTTTTAAATTAGACAAGGCGGCGATGGGTATAATTCCCATATCAGATTCATCTGCAATCACTTTTCTTGCACATTCCGCAGGATAATCCACAGAAAGCTCAATATCATTCATTACATCTGAATTTCTTATCCCCTGTAAAAATGGTAATGTATTGGTATAAGAAACTGCAGATATTCTAATTTTATTCATTGACTAAAAAATCTAAATGCTTTATATTGTAATGGTCAACTATTGTAAAACGATTATTGGCATATTCCAATTTATATAATGCCGTATTGGTGTGAGGAAAATCATCCATATTGCATACTGGAGTTTCAGTAAGATGGCATAGTAATACTCTTAATGCCCGACCATGCATACAGACTAGAATAGTTTCTTCATCGGGCTGATTAAGCATATAATCAATGGCTTCTTTCTGTCTATAAACCAGCTGATTTGGTGATTCACCATTTTCAATAGCTAGGTCCAAATTGTTATCTCTCCATGAAGCCACTACTTTTTCAAATCCCGACAAGATTTCTTCAGTTTGTTCTTGACCTTCATAGATCCCCCAACTAATTTCATCCAAACCTAAAAGTTGCTCCATGGGAACCCCATGTTTTAAAAATGGCGCAACAGTTTGATGTGTTCGAAGTAATGTTGAGGTGTAAATTTTATCAAAAGGGATGTTTTTATAGGAATTGTAAAAGGCCAAAGCCTGTTTGACACCATTTTCATTGAGAGGGCTATCTACCCCTCTTCCTTGTACTATTCCTTTAAGATTTAAGTCAGTTTGACCGTGTCGAATAAAATAAAATGTTTTTTTCAATTGAATCCTTTACTTATGAATTGACAACAGGCAGTGAATAATATTGTTTTTTAGGAGTTGACTCTTCAAAAACAAAATCTTTATAATCAGTTACCACATTATATAAAGTATCTCTTTCAATGGGATGCCTACCAACATTCTTAATCAGATCAACAAGTTCTTTGGTACTCATTGCGGGAGTTTGTTCTTCAGCACCAGCCATACTGTATATTTTAGTGGTATCATCTAGCGTACCATCAATATCATCAACACCAAAACTTAGAGACATTTGAGCAGTATTTCTAGAAATCATTGCCCAGTAAGCTTTAATGTGTGCAAAATTATCTAAGTATATCCTTGAGATGGCATAATTTCTAAGATCTTCAACCACAGAAACTTCTGGAACATTATCCATTTGATTGTCTTTATTTCGAAACTTTAATGGGATAAAAGTTTGAAATCCTCCAGTTTTATCTTGCAATTGCCTTAATCTTTCCATGTGGTCGACACGATGCCAAAATTCTTCAATATGACCATAAAGCATTGTTGCATTTGTATGCATTCCAAGTTTATGTGCCTGTTCATGAATGTCTAACCACTGTTCTGCATTACATTTATCATGCGCAATTTTTTCGCGCACCTCAGGATGAAAAATCTCGGCTCCACCACCTGGCATAGAATCTAAGCCACAAGATTGAAGATATTTCATTCCATCATAATGACTAAGCTTAGCTTTTTTGAAAATATAATAATATTCAACCGGAGTTAATCCCTTGATATGAAGGTCTGGACGATGGTCTTTACAGCGTTTAAAAAACTCTGCATAGAATTCAAGATTCTGCTTAGGCACCACCCCTCCTGTTATGTGGACCTCAGTAACAGGTTCATCGTCATATTTCTTAACGATGTCTATCATTGCATCAACATCCATTTCCCAACCATCTGTCCTATTCTTGATCAATCTGGAATAAGAACAGAACTTACAATCATAGACACAAACATTTGTCGGCTCAATATGAAAATTACGGTTGAAATAGGTGTAATCTCCATGTTTTTTCTCGCGGATATAGTTTGCTAAAACACCTAGATACCCTAATTCAGCATTTTCATACAAATAAACGCCTTCATCAAATGTAATGCGCTCATTATTAAGTACCTTATCTGCAATTAACTTTAATTCTCTTGATAGATTCTTGTCGTTCAATAAAAACGATAATTTTTCTGTTGCTTCCATTTCGCAGTCCTTACTATACAAATGTAGCAAATCATAGCCGTAAATGCTAAAATACCAGCTTTACGCTTCTACGAATTGCTGCATATCGATCAATCTTTTATAAAGGCCATTTTGACCGATCAATTCCAGATGAGAACCAAACTCAACAATTCGTCCCGCCTCCAATACAATGATTTTATCAGCGTTTTGAATCGTACTTAATCGATGTGCGATTACTACAGTAGTTCTATTTTCCATTAATTTATATAATGAATCCTGAACAAGTCTTTCCGATTCAGTATCCAAAGCAGATGTCGCTTCGTCCAAGAGCATAATTGGTGGATTTTTTAGAACTGCACGAGCGATACATATCCGCTGACGCTGTCCACCAGACAATTTAGAACCTCGATCACCAATATTCGTCTGATAACCATGCTCTGTACCCATAATAAATTCATGCGCATTTGCAATTTTGGCAGCTTGAATAACTTGTTCTTCTGTTGCCTCTGCATTCGCGAATGCTATATTATTGAAGATGGAATCATTGAATAAAATAGATTCTTGATTGACCACTCCGATGATTCTTCTCAATGATTCTTGTTGTAAATCCTTCACATCCATACCATCTACTGATACCGTTCCTGCAGTACAGTCCATAAAACGAGGAATTAAATCAACTAAAGTAGATTTACCGCCTCCCGAAGGTCCGACCAAGGCAACTGTTTCACCTTTGTGAATCGTTAAGTTAACATTATGCAAAACCTCGTTTTCTTCATATGCGAAGTAAACATTTTTGAATTCAATTTTACTTTCGAATTTGTTAATTTCAATTGCATTTGGCTTGTCAGCTACTTGATTTTTTTCGTCTATGAGTTGTAATACTCTTTCACCAGCAGCGATACCATTATGAATATTACTAAATGCATCTGTTAATGCCTTTGCAGGACGCATAACTTGAGAGAAAATAGCGATATATGCGATAAATTCTGAAGCTTCTAAATCACCTTGCCCACTAAGTACCAGATGACCACCATACAATAGAATAACCGCAACCATACCGACGCCTAATAGTTCAGAAACAGGAGATCCCATTTGTTGACGACGAACCATCCTTCTATTTATTTTGGCATATTCATCATTTTCAGCATTGAACCTACCTTTAATAAATTCAATCGCGTTAAATGATTTGATGATTTTAATACCAGATAACGCCTCTTCCAATAGCGTTATCATGTTAGCATAGACTTTTTGCCCTTGTTGCGCCTGATGTTTTAATGTTTTAACAATTTTAGAAATAAAAAATGCCGATACAGGAATGACCAACAGAGAAAACAAAGTAAGTTTGGCTGATATTAAGAAAAGCATCACAACATAAGCAATCAGTTGCAACGGTTCTTTGAAAGCCACTTGCAATGTTCCAGTGACTGAAAATTGAACAACTTGTACGTCGGAAGCTATTTTAGATATGATATCTCCTTTTCTTTGATTGGAGAAATAACCTAAGTGCAAATTCATTACATTATCAAAAACAGATTTTCTAAGATTCAATAAAGTATGAATTCTTAAGTTTTCCATTATTCTCTGGGAGAGGTACCTAAATAAGTTGCTGACGAACACAGAAATAACAATTACAATGCAGATGTATTTTAAAGCATCATATGGTCCCAATCTGTTATTCAAATCATAGGCAAAATAATTGAAATAACCCATTACATCGGTAAATCCATCTGGCTTTGCAACAGGCTCAATAATAGCATCCTGAGAATTAAAGAGAGTGTGTAAAAGGGGGGCTAATAATGCTAAATTCAAGGTGCTAAATACCACCATTATCAAAGTACATATGATATAAGGAATAGCATATTTTTCTATTGGCTTCGCAAACGAAAGTAGTCTAAAGTATGTCTTCATGCAGATTACTAAGATTACAAATGTAATAAAAAATGTAACCTAAGTCTGTTTTCAGGATCCAAGGCATGAAAATGTTGCAAATAAATGTCAAAAAAATAATCTAAAAATAAGGATCAAATTTTCTTGAAACAAACAATTTACTGGTTTCTTAAATGAGGAATATTAGTTTTCGTAATAGAGATAGTTTTCTTTCGTTATTATATCGATAGGCATATATTGCAGTTTGACCACCTTACGCTTAGCTATAAAATATTCATACAGTGCCAAGAATGCTTTATACCCTTGTTCCAATGGTTTTTGGCAAATTAAGAAATCAATGATTCCATCCTTCAAATATTCGATATTACGAGTATGATAACCATTTCCGACAAGCTTAATGTGATTAATTTGATTTTCCTTTAAATAGCGTGCAACTAGATATGCTCTAGAATTAGTAATATATATTAGTTTGGGATTATGGTTTAATAAATAATCTGACATAAATGCTGCAAATTCATCATACTCAGATATTTCAACATTAAAGCTTGAAATTGTACAATTATTATTGTTACTTAAAAATCCTTGTTCAAATCCCTTAATCTTATCTTCAAGGTTCAGAATGGTATCTTTTTGTTTTACGATATTCAACACGAGGATTTCTTCATTTGGTTTGATTAAATATTGACATAAATGCCCAACTACCCTACCCGATTGAACAAGATCCTGCCCAATATAACTGAGAGGTTGTACTGATGGGATTTGAGATTCAATAAATACAAATTGAATTCTTTTCTCTACGCACTTAGCTGCAAACTCTCTTGTTTCATTGATAAAAAACGGAGCTACAATTACTCCATCAATAGGTTTATTTAACAATTGATCGCTTTGTTCTATGAAACTTATTCTATTATCACGTTCAAAGAAATAATATGTTAATTCGACCCCAAAATCTCCAAATTCAGCTAAAGCTTCCTGAATACCAGATATTGGAGCATTCCAATTTTCTGCTTCTGAACATTCTTTCGGGATAAGGATACCAAATTTATAAACTCTTTTGGATGCAAGACGTTTAGCCAAGATATTTGGCTTATAATCCATTTCTTTAATGATGGATAATATTTTTTCTTTTGTCTTTTGTGCAACACCAGTCCTATTATGTAGCACTCTATCAACCGTTGCAATGGAAACGTTTGCCCTGCGAGCAATCTCTTTAACTCCAGATAGTTCGGATACTTTCATACGTATTAATAATTGAAGAAAATATTTTATTAAAAATTGTAATAATTAAACGTTTAAACGAAAATACACTTTTATATCAGTAAATGTAATTTTCTTTTAAATTAATTTTCAATTTTTAAAAATATTAATATTGGTTATAAATTATAAATTATGCAATATTTCTCAATAAGCATAATATTTTATATTAAATACTCTTTAATTTAATTCAAAATAGATATCAAACACATTGAATTGAGAAATCTAAAAATAAATAATCATCACGATTTTGTTTAGATAAACCACTTTTACATTATATTACTTAATAAATCAAAGACATTAGTGTGAAAGCTGAATTTCTAAATTTTCCTAATAATTATTTTAGAGAATTTAATAAGGCATAAAGATTTTTATTAATCGCTTAAAATTATTTCGATTTGGCAATATCAAAAAATTAACAAAGAAGATTGGGCAAGAATCATAATAATTTCAAAAAGAGGCTTTATTATTTAATAGAAATGGAATAAAACCATTAAGATTTTATAATTTTAACGGCAAATAAAATAAATAATGGAATTAGAAGTAGCGAAACGACTTCAACGAACAGAAGAATACTATTTTTCTAAGAAGTTGCGGGAAATCGACGAGATGAACAGGAATGGTGCCCAGGTCATAAACTTAGGTATCGGCAGTCCTGATCTGCCTCCTCATCCTGAAGTAATTAAAACACTTCAAGAGCAGGCAGCATTAGCAACTACTCATGGCTATCAAAATTATAAAGGGGCTCCGGCCTTAAGACAAGCCATGGCAGATTGGTATGCTCGTTATTATCGAGTTACAATAAATCCTAATACAGAAATATTACCATTAATTGGCTCGAAAGAAGGTATCGTCCATATATGCATGACCTACCTTCAAGAAGGAGATCAGGCACTTATTCCAAACCCTGGATATCCAGCATATACTAGTGCAGTAACAATTACGGGTGCGACACCTGTAACCTATGAACTTAGTCCAGAAAATAATTGGATGCCTGATCTAGAGGAATTGGAAAAAACTGATCTTTCAGCAGTAAAGCTTATGTGGATCAACTACCCACATATGCCTACCGGTACTTTGGCAAGCCCTGAACTTTTTCAGAAGATCATCGAATTTGGACGGAAGCATGAAATATTAATATGTCATGATAATCCGTATAGTTTTATTTTAAATGATAATCCACAGAGTATTATGGAAGTTCCTAATGCCATGGACATTGCAATAGAACTTAATTCATTGAGTAAATCTTCGAATATGGCTGGCTGGAGAATAGGAATGTTAATTGCAAATGAGAAAAGGATTGCTCAAATCATGAAATTTAAAAGCAATATGGACTCTGGAATGTTTCTGCCTATGCAACTGGCAGCAGCAAAAGCGTTAAGTTTGGATAAAGAATGGTACACGCAATTAAACCAAGAATACAGAATCAGACGTAATAAGGTTTTTGAAATCATGGATCTTCTTAATTGCAGCTATGACATCAATCAGGTAGGTCTTTTTGTATGGGCAAAAATCCCATCCGGTTTTGAGAATTCCTACCAATTATGTGATGATGTTCTTTATAAAGCTCATGTTTTTATTACACCTGGAGGGATATTTGGAACTGCGGGCGAACAATTCATTAGGATTAGCCTTTGCGCAAAAGTTGAAGTATATGAATTGGCCATTGAAAGGATTAGAAAATCTTTGGTATAATTCTATGAAAAAATTATAATTACTGAATTCTTATAATAATGAATATAGCCATTGTCGGTATAGGTTTAATCGGTGGTTCCATCGGTATCCGACTTAAAGAAACCAACTTTTTTAACAAAATAATAGGAGTTGAAAAAAGTGAGGTAAACCAGAAAAAAGCTTTACAACTTGGTTTAGTGGATGAAATCCAAACCTTGGAGGAAGCAATGAAATCCTGTAAAATAATTATTCTTACAGTACCTGTAGATGCCATCATGATGATTCTGCCTAAATTATTAGATGTAGCAACTGATCAAGTTATTATAGATATGGGATCGACAAAATCAAATATCTTAAATTTAATAAAAGATCATCCAAATCGCGGCAGATATGTAGCAGCCCATCCAATGGCGGGTACTGAATATTCAGGCCCTGAGGCTGCAATACCAAATTTATTTAAGGATAAAATGATGGTTTACATTGAGGCATTTCGTTCCGATGAAGATGCTTTTGAATTGGCAGACTCTTTAACTGAGCAATTGGAAATGAAGACCTCCTTCATGACTGCTGAGGAACATGATATGCATACGGCCTATGTTTCCCATATCTCACATCTTACATCCTTTGCTCTTGCGCTGACAGTATTAGAAAAGGAAAAATCTCAAGGACGCATTTTTGAACTTGCAGGGTCTGGATTTCAATCAACAGTGCGTTTAGCCAAATCCTCTCCTGATATGTGGACTCCTATCTTTAAACAGAATAGAACCAATGTTTTGGAGGTTTTGGAAGAACACATTAAACAACTGCAGCATATTTACAACAAGATTGAGACTGAAGATTACGAAGCAGTTTATAAATGGATTAAAAAATCCAACAAAATAAAACGTATCATAAAATAAAGTTTATGTTGGAAAGGAAAACATTGAGTAATGAATTGGTAAAATTAATCCCCATGATCAAGAATGATTATGAATGGGTGTTTGCCGCAGCATCAGATCCAGAAATATGGGAACAACATCCTGATAATACTCGGTATACTCCGGTAGGATTTACCCGATATTTTCAGAAATTAATCGATACGGATATACCTTATCTTATTCTCGATGCTAAAACCGAAAAAGTGATTGGAGCAACTTCTTTTTACCAATATGATAGACATGAGAAGTCTATAGCAATCGGATACACGTTTTTAGGAAAAGAATTTTGGGGTGGAGAATATAATCAATCAGTAAAGAACTTAATGATGGATTTTGCATTTGAAACTTTAGACAAGGTGATTTTCCATGTGCGTTCTGGAAATATTCGCTCTCAAAAAGCACTTGAAAAAATTAATGCAATCAAAGAAAGCGAAACAGAACATAAAGAAGGACTACAATTTAATTATGCAATCTATAAGAAAGATAGATAGATTACATTTTTATATTATAAAAGCCATTCTATTTTGAATGGCTTTTATTCGTTATGTATTAACCGTTGCTTCTTTCCATCAAAACCATCAACATCAAGCTAAGGACAAACCTTTCATCATCGACTTCTTTATCAGTCAACTTATTGACTTTAAATTTCCTCCCAAAAAAGGAAGGCTCCTTAACTATTTCGAACATAGGTTCATCCAAATCATTTCTTAATATATAAGATGGGTTAAAGAAATAGCCAGACAGCATTCCAACAATCGGTAATTCGCCAAATAAACCATCCCAAAGCTTTACCCATGGATTCTTTTCTTTAATGGTATGATCTAATCGATCTTCGGAATCCATTAAATTAAAAGTTGATCGCCATAAAGATTTTATGGATTTCCTCCGTACCTTTCCAACAACCCTACCTTTATTGTCCGAAATTGTAAAAGTCTGTTGAAAGTCTATCAATTTATTAGAGCGCAATTCATATATTAATTCGGCCTTACTTTCATCGCGGTAAACCATAATATGGTCTCTCCAAGTGAAAATTTTCTCCCTAACGTAGTAAATACTGTTGCCATTTGCATCAGTAGCAGAAAAATCATTCGCTAAACTCGTTATCCGAAATTTAAAATGTAATGGATATTGTAAGTCCTTCATAAAATAAAAATAGAAAAATGATATCTAAGATATATAGAAGATGAAAATTATAATAATTTTATCAGTTCAGTTCACTTAAATCTAATCTTAACATAACAAATCAATAACATATTCCTCATAATTTAGTAAATCTTTTTATTCTTATTTTTAATAAGTACATACAAAGCTATGCACAACAAAAGATCAGATTTTGTAAACATGAAAATAAAACCATATTTATTACTCTTAGGGCTCACAACGAGCCTAAATTTATCGGTTGAGGGTCAAACCATTCCTATAACTTATCTTCCCAACGCCCATTCACATAATGATTATACACGTAATAATCCTTTTAACCAAGCCTATGGTCTTGGTTTTGGATCTATTGAAGCTGATCTCTTTTTAAAAGATGATGATTTATATGTAGCTCATGATGCCCATGAAATAACAAAAGAAAGAACGTTCAAAAAACTCTATCTGGAGCCTATCTTAGAAGCATATAAAAATAGTAAAACGGGATATTTATTTCCAAACAATGGGCAATTACAGCTTTTGATTGATCCAAAAACAGAAGGAGCTCCAATTTTAGAAAAATTAACAGAAATGTTAAAACCTTACCGGGATCTTTTTGACAGTAAAAATAATCCTAAAGCTGTAAAACTTGTGATTAGCGGCAATAGGCCCAAACCTGTTGATTTCCCGAAATATGATGAGATATTTACTTTTGATGGCAACTTAAGTGAAACCTATAGTCCCAAAGATTTAGAAAGAATTGGATTGATTTCGGCCTCATTTGGATCAATTTCAAAATGGAATGGTCTAGGAAGGTTAACAGACAAGGATCTAAAAACTGTAAAAGCAAAAGTAGATTCTGTCCATAAATTAGGAAAAAAGATTAGGTTCTGGGCAGCTCCCGACAGCAAAACAACCTGGTATGAGTGGCAAAAGTTGGGAATTGATTTTATTAATACCGATAAGCCATTTGAGTTGAGTGAATTTTTAAGGAATGAATCTAAGACATCCTATCACGAAAGTACTCCGCATACTCCATATAAAATAAAAAATTCAGTAAAGTTAGGATTAAAGCCAAAGAATATTATTTTATTGATAAGTGATGGAGCAGGATTATCTCAACTATGGTCTGCTGCAGTCGCCAATAGAGGCCAATTAAATGTCCTTAACATGCCTTTCACGGGATATTTAATCACTCAACCGACCGATAACTATCATACTGACTCAGCTGCTGGAGGAAGTGCTATTGCGACAGGTTATAAAACTAAAAACAGACATATTGGTGTGGATAGTCTTGGAAATTATGTTCAGAATATTCCTGACCGACTTGCTGATATTGGAATTTCATCTGGAATTGTTTCCAATGATGAAATTACTGGAGCTACCCCGTCTGCATTTTATGCACATGTAAGCGAACGTGACCAGACTGACAGTATCGCAAATGGCATCGCAAAGAGTAATCTGAAACTAATCATTGGCGCTAAAAGTGAATCTTTCAAAAACGAAAAATCAAATTTGGTTCCTGAATTGGAAGCTAATGGATACGAAATTGTAGATGGAATTAATAAACTCCCAAACATAAAATCAGCTAAAGCGTTGGTTTTCTCTGAGGATTTAGTTGATCATAAATGGAACAAACTTGACGAGGATCAATCCGCAATCACAACTTCATATCGATTAATAGAACATGCCCTACAACCTTCTATTACTTTTTTATTAAAAGACAATCCAAAAGGATTTTTTCTAATGATTGAGGGCGCAAAAATTGATGGTGGTGGACATAGCAACTCATTAGGGTTCAGCGTTTCAGAATACCTAAGTTTTGATCGATTGGTAGGTCAAGCTTTAGAATTTGCAGAAAAAGATAAAGAAACATTAATCATAGTAACTTCTGACCATGAAACCGGCGGATTAACTCTTTTGGATGGAGATCAAAAAAAGGGCAACGTTTTGGGTAATTTCGCTACAAATGACCATACCGGTATCCCTGTTCCTTTAATGGCATTTGGTCCAGGAGCAGAAAAATTTCAAGGATTTCTTGACAATACGCAATTAGCAAAAATTATATATGAATTAAAAGGTGTAAAATAAATAAAGGGCTAACGCCCTTTTTATTTTATCCCTTTTAATACTTCCATTTAAGTCTATCAAACACTTTAGACCAAAGCCATATTGGTCCAATTGTTAGCAAATTGAGAAAAGAAGCAGTACCATTATTCCATTTTTTGCTTATGAAAAATAAGCCTATTAAACCAATTATTGCCAAAATAGAACACATTAGAATAACTGTAGGTCCACCATCACGTTCAACATATTCTAATTGAACAATGAAATAACTCATAATCCCTATCGTAAAAAGAACGGCATATGATAAGGTGGGAGCTAATTTCAAATAACAATAAATGACAATCGCAATGAAAAAAGAACCCCAGTTAAGAAAGGTATGGGCATTCATCTTTACCAAAAAATCTAATTGAGGGAAAGGAATCATCCAAATCAAACCCATTATGGCAAAGAAAGATAGGAATAGAAATATAGCATACACTATTAAATTTCCATTTCCATAAGTTTGATCTAACTCGTAAAAATATTTCTCTACAGGTCTGGAAAATTCCGGTTTTTTATTAATATCAATCCCCTTTTTCTTCATGCCTGCAAAGTTAATTAATATTGCCAAACTATTTACCTTTTCTATAGGCATAATAAAAAACAACCGGTAATATGGAGAATGATAATATTAAGCAAATCAATAATCCACCTACAATCATAATGGCTAATGGTTTTTGAATTTCGGAACCCATACCATGCGATAGAGCGGCCGGCAATAATCCCATTGAACCCATCAAAGCAATCATTACGATAGAACGAATTCTACTTTTTACTCCCATATCTATTGCCTCTAACAATGTGTTCTTTTTTAAATATTCTTTCATGACAGCTATTAGAATTATTCCATTAATCGTATTTACTCCAAATAGAATTATTAATCCAATACCTGCCGAAATTCCAAAGATAGTACCCGTAAACCATAAGGATAGAAAGCCACCAATAAATGCAAATGGTATTGTAATCGCAGCGATGGCTGTATCTTTCATATTTCCAAAATTGCTATATAGCAAAAGGAGAATAAGGATTAAGGAAATTGGAATCACAGTCATCAATTGCTTTGTTGCGCGCTCTTTGCTTTCAAACTCCCCTGCCCACTCCATGTAATTTTCCTTTGGTAATTTAATGGAGTTTTCAACCACTTTTTTTGCTTCATCTATGGTACTTCCAAGATCTCTCCCGGAAATACTGAAACCTATACCTATATATCTGCTATTTCCTTCTCGATAAATAAAGGCGGGGCCAGTCACATAACCAATTGATGCAATTTCCTGTAAGGGAATGTTTTCGCCGGTACTTGTCGGTATAAGAATACTACCTATTTTTTCAGGAGTATCTCGATATTCTTTACTAAATCTGAGAACGACATCAAATTGCCTATCGTTTTCATAAAATTTTGTCGCAGCCTGTCCTCCTATCGTCATGGCAATTACCGCCTGTACATCTTTCGTGAAAACACCATATTTCGCCATTTTTGAGTCATGAAGCTGAATCCTTAACTCAGGTAGCCCAATATTTTTATAAACATTGATATCTGTTATTCCTCGAACTTTATTTATTGCCAACGCAACTTGGTCAGCATAGTCTTCGAGTTTATATAAATCATCTCCAAAGATTTTTATCACCAGTGAACTTTTCACTCCTGCTACATATTCTTCCACATTATCCTGGATAGGCTGACTAAATCCAAAATTAATACCTGGATATTGTCCCAGTTTATCTCTTAACTCTTGAATAATCTCTTCTTTATCCAAATTACGCTCCCAATCCTTTTCATTTTTTAATTGTACATTGAATTCGATATTAAAAAATCCTGTTGGATCCGTTCCGTCATTTGGTCGACCAGTCTGGGTTAGAATAAAATCAATTTCAGGACAACTTTCGACCATCAGTGATTTCATCTCTTTTGTTAGTCGACTAGATTCATCTAAATTGATGCTGTTTGGAAGTGTTGCACGAATATAAATTGCACCTTCATTCAATTGAGGAAGAAATTCAGAGCCATAATTCATGAATTTAAAAATACATAAACCAAGTATCCCAATAAATAGCCCTAATGTTACCTGCTTAAATTTTAAAGAGAAATGATAAAGCCCATAAATGGTTTTGTTGAAAAATTTAGTTATGAAATTTTCTCTTTCTTCCATACCCTTCGTAAACAACAATTTACACATTGCAGGCACATAGGTCAAACTCAATATCAGCGATCCTAAAAGGGCGTATCCTAAAGTAAAGGCTAATGGGGTAAACATTTTACCTTCGATTTTTTGGAATGAAAAAATCGGCAATAAGGCAACGATCAAAATCAATAAGGCAAAGAAAATATAGGAAGCTACACTACCGGCACTTTTCTTTATTACTCCCATCTTACTCATCTTGGCAAATCTTTCAGGCCCAACTCGATGAGATAGCGTTGCTAATGCCACAAAAACCGTTTCAACTATGACCAGAGTCCCCTCAAGCATTAATCCAAAATCCAAGGACCCCATTGAAATTAAATTCGCCGGAAGGCCTTGAATTTTTAACATTATTATTGCAAAAAGAAATGATAACGGAATTACAGAAGCAACAATAAATGTTGATTTCCAATTATATAAAAAAATAAAAACAATCAATGAGACTAAAAGAACCCCTTCAATAATATTTTTTGAAACCGTTTTGACTGTGCTGTTGACCAAAAGCGTTCGATCAACGGCAGTTTCAATTTTCACAGTTTCAGGAAGTGTCCGAGAATTTAATTCAGCAATTTTTTCCTTCAAACGAACTATAACTTCAGAAGGATTTTCTCCACGCAACATCACAACGATCCCTTCAACAACATCTTCCTCATCATTAAATCCCACTTTACCCAGCCGAGGTTTATTGGAAACCACAATCTCCGCAACGTTTTTGATTAGAACAGGTGTAGAACCATTTAATTTAACAGTAATGTTTCCTATATCTTCAATTTTATCTAACAAACCCACTCCTCTTACCACATAGGCTTGGTCTCCTTGTTGAATGACATCTCCACCAACATTGATGTTAGATTTAGAAACTGCATCAAAAACATCTAACGGCGTAAGGTTGAAATTCTTTAACTCTGTAGGATTAATTTTAATTTCATAGATTTTTTCTTCTCCGCCAAAACTAATAACATTGGCAACCCCAGGAACAGCCAACAACTCTCTTTCAATTACCCAGTCTTGAATTGCAGAAACTTCCTTTATAGGCAAGTCACTTTTTAAAATATATCTAAATATTTCACCCGTCGCTCCTGAAGGTGGCTCTACAGAAACATCTGTATCATCTGGCAAAGCTATAGCACCTAACTTATTAGACACATATTGTTGAGCATAGAAATCTTCAACCCCATCTTCAAATTGAACGGTAACCACAGACAACCCGAACAAGGAAATTGAGCGGATATTTGATTTCTTGGGGATGCTATTCATTACTTTGGATATGGGTAGAGTGACTAACTTCTCAACTTCCTCTGCACTCCTTCCCGGCCATTGGGTAATAATCCTTGCCCTGGTATTTGTTACATCAGGAAATGCTTCAACAGCAGTGCGGCTTAAGGCATATATCCCTCCAAACAATAAAGCCAATGTTGCAAAAAGAATAAACGTGGTATTCTTTAAGGAAAAGGTAACTATACTTTGAACAAACTTTTTCATTCTTATTGATCCCTCAGCTGTTCAAAAATTAATAATGCATTGGAATTAATAAGTTTTATAGGACCTGAATATTCTCCAGATACATAAGTGTACTCTTCATTACTTGAAAAGATTTCAACTTTCTTTGCCTCAATGTTGCAGTCACTATGATATATAAGCATGTAATTTGCATTATTACTGAACAATAAGGAATTGTTGGGAACTGCTAATGCACTTCCAGAGTAACTTTTTTTATTAATTATGATATCAGCACTTAAACCTGGCATTAAATTTAAATTTTGGTTCTGAAGAACAACCCTTGCCTTCATCACATGCTCCTTAGCATCAAATACATTGTATATTTTATCAATTGTTCCTGTATAAACCTGATCCGGATAGGCAATTGTTCTAACTTTAACTTGATCCCCAGTATTGATAAATCTTAAGTTACTGGCATACACGTTTAACATAACCCATACCTCATTTAAATTTGAAATGGAAAATAATGGATCACTATCATGGGTTATTATTTGGCCTTGGCTAATATCTTTTTGAATGATAAAGCCATTTTTTGGTGCTAGGATTTGAAATGTTCCGTTGCCCACTGCATGATAGAGCTCTAAAGATTGATTGATTCTATTCAATTCAATCTTAACACTTTCTAATTCATGTTTTACCTGCAACAACTCAGGTTCTGAAATCATACCGTCGTTCAAAAGGTCCTGTTTAGTCAGAAGAAGCTTTTCCAATAGGCTTATTTGGTTCTGTTGTGCTTTTTGTTGTTGGAATAGACTTTGAATTTCTGTTGATTTAATAATTGCAAGGACCTGTCCCTTTTTTACTTGGTCACCGAGTTCAAAATTCACTCGTTCAACAACACCCAGAAGAAGACTACGAAAAGTTACTAGGTCATTTTCATTGTATTCAATCTTTCCAGATAAAGTCAATTGTTCAACAATAGGACTAACCGTTGCCTCTATAATATTTGTTGATTTCTTAAGCTGCTTATTTAGACAGAAGTTTTTGTTTTCTAAAACAATTTCTTCTTGATGTTGCTGGCTGCGATTGCAGCCAAAGCAACATACTAGAAGAGTGGTAAAAACTATGGGTAATCTTTGTATAATATTCATTATAAATCTTTTCCAATCGTGTATTGTAATTCCTCGAAGGTAATGAGGTATTTTTCCGTTAATTCCAAGTATGCCTGCTGTGCTTCTCTAAAAGCTTGAGAAAAGTCGATAAATTCCAGCAAAGTCACCTGTTTCTCATTAAGATATTTAATATAGTTCTCGAGTACTTTACTGTGCTCATTCTCTGAATTGATTTTCCAATCATTTAAATTCTGTCTATAAAAATTTAATTGATTGCAAAGCATGTCTACTTCATTTGAAATTTCCTGTTCCTTACTCAGGTAGGTTGCTTTATTCTGTTGAACCTGTAGCTTAGCAGACTGTATATTTCCCTTATTTCTATTAAATATTGGGAGATCTATATTAGCTCCAACTCCGAAGAAATTGCTCATCACATTTCCACCTCTTTCATAATTCATCAATACATTGATATTTGGGATCTTTTGGGCTTTTTCTAATTGCACCTGCTTTTCTGAAAGGCTAATTTCATTCTTAACTGCTTGTAAACTTATATTTTGATCATAATCCTTATCATTTAGGTAAATTGAAACGGGTGTTTCTATAATCTTTTGAGAATCCTCAAAATTTAATTCTGCTAATTGAAGGTTTGGATTTTGGGTAAGTATTCTCAATTTCTGAATTTTCTCATTTTTCTCAGCCAAAAGATCGACTAACTCTTTTTGAATACCAATCAATTCGGTATTGGTACGGATATAGCTGACATGAGAAACATGCTGTTTGTCAGATTGAATTTTATATTGCTCATTCAGCTGGGAGAATAATCGGTACACATTGTTTAACTGCTCTTCAGCAAGTTGAATTCTGCCAAGGCTATGGAAGTTAGTCCTTAATTCCAATTTCAATTGCCTCAGCAGTTCTTCAAACTCAAATTGTGCTGCATTTCTTTCTAAGGATTTAATTGCTATTCGTTTCTTTCTTTTCCCTGCAGTCTCTATCAACTGTTGAATATCCATGTTGATTTGTTGCTTACTGCCGAAATTACCTATGACATTGGGCATGGTTTCAAACGATTTGTTTGACCACAGATTAATGTTATCGACAGTTAAACTCGGATTTTGCCAAAGCTTCTCTTGAACAATAAGCGCTTCAGCTTTACTGATATTAAATTTATTGGCAATAAGTTGTAAATTATTCTGCAAAAATTGAGATTCCAAATCCTTCAGGGAAAAGGTCTGTCCCTTTAGTTGACTAAAGAAACATATAAAAACAAATAATAGATAATAATTCCTCACCTCAAAAAGTTTATGCAAACCTAAAGGTTGCACATTAAGGTGATTTTTAAATTAGATTAGAATTTGATTAGAATTTTAGGATAACTTGAGTTTTACCTTCTTCACTACTTATTTCGAGATTTATTTTATGCAAAGAGAAAATGATATTAGCCATGGATAAACCAATACCTTTACCCGAATATTTTTTTGTGTTTTCAGCTCTATAAAAATTCTCCTTGACTTTTTGTAGATCTTCTTGGGGAATTCCTATACCATTATCAATAATCGAAATTCTTAAATTTCCGTTTGCCTCAGTTATTAAAACCGATACCTTGCCATTATCTGAATATTTTATCGCATTTTCTATTATATTATTAAATGCAAGTTCCAATAATTTTTCATTTCCCTCCCACTCCAATAATTTCGTGTTTTCTACTTGAATATTGACCTCAACATTGGCATTGAAATATAAAATGGCATTTTCTATTACCTGCCAAATGATTTCATCAATTCTTATTTTTGAAAAAACAAAGCTTGTTTTGGCTCCAGACAATAGCATCATCTGCTCCAATGTCTCTTGCAAATCATTGGTATATTGCTTGAGTTGAAGGATGAGGTCTTCATACTCTTCTTTATTCCTTTCTCGTTTATTGGTAACCTCCAATGTACCCATCAGCGCCGTGATAGGCGACCTTAATTCATGAGAAACATAATCAATAAAATTCTTTTGGACGTTGAAAGTCTGTGATATACGGTCTACAAATAAGTTGTATGTATCTACCAAATCTTGGATCTCAGAATACGAACGCTTTAAATGAATTGGTTTATGGAAATTACCGCTATCTCGGTCCTTAATTTGACTAATGATATCAATAATCGGTTGATAGGCAATATTTCCAAGAAACCTCGAAAAAAAATAAATAATCAATAATCCTATAAAGAATGAGATGATTAATATTTGTAGTAAGGAATGCATCTGCTTGTTAAAGCTGTCTTTAGCTTCCCTAGTAATTACAACAAAATCACCTTCATTATCTTGGTAATAAATACCGTTATAAAAAAAATCTGACGTAGTAAAAAAGGAGTTCTTTTCGTCTCTAACTTTTAATATAAAATCCTTGGATATATCCGAAATACTGGCCATGGCTCCAGCTTTCTTATGGTTTAAACTATCAAATACAGCGATATTACTTCTAGATATGGTCTTTTGCAACTGTCTTTGGATATTCTCATGCTCAAGACTACTCAATTCATCGCGTTCCAAATAATAAATGGCAGCTAACAAAGATTTGCTTTCCAATGCACTTTGTTCAGATTTCTCCATTTGAACGAAGTAGGCAAAATAAATAACAACTGAGATTAATAGTGTAAGTACACTAAAAATTATTATTGAATATAAAGCTAACCTATCTTTTAATTTCATGAATCATTTCTAAACATATATCCTACCCCTTTTATCGTTTCAATGAATTTCTCGTCAGAAGTATCTATTTTATTTCGTAAATAAGAGATATATACATCCACCACATTGGTATGATTATTAAAAGTAATGCCCCAGACGGCATTTAATATCTGCATCCTGCTAACTGTTCGGTTTCTATTTTCAATCAAGTACATTAATAACTTATATTCTCTTGGGGACAATTCAACAAGTTCTTGATTTAAATAAACTTTGTACTGATCAGTATCAATTTGAAGATTTGCAATTTCGATTATTGGACTTTTAGGTTCATCAAATATTTCATATTGCCTTCTTCGAGTCAGGGCATTTATTCTAGATAGCAATTCTTCAAAATGAAATGGTTTGGTCAAATAATCATCGGCACCATAATCGAGTGAAGAAACTTTATCCTGAACTGAATTTAAAGCACTTAGCATCAGAATTGGAGAATAAACCTGCTTGTAGCGAAGAGTTTGAATTAACTGAATACCGTCAATTCCTGGAAGCATAATATCTAAAATGATAATATCCCATTTGGTTTTCAAATTTACATCGTTCAAAGCCTCTTCAGCACTTTTGCATAGCGTAACTAAAAATCCACTCTCTTCCAACCCTTTGATTAAAAAGGAACTTATTCTAAAATCATCTTCAACAACTAATATCTGCATAGCCTATAAATTGTTCAAATTTAACTATTTATAAGCATTATTAATTCAAAGAATAACGATTCTAATCAAATTCTAATCATGAAAAAGGCCCATCGAATGGATGGGCCTTTTATTATTCTGAAAACATTAGTTCTTATTTCGCGTATGAAACAGATCTAGTCTCACGTATAACAGTCACTTTAATCTGACCTGGATAGGTCATTTCAGTTTGAATACGATTGGAAATATCTGCTGCTAAGATTTCCGCTTGAGCGTCGGATACTTTCTCACTTTCAACAACAACACGTAATTCACGGCCAGCTTGAATAGCGAAAGTCTTTTCAACTCCTGGGTATGATAACGCTAAATCTTCAAGCTCTTTCAAACGCTTTATATAGCTTTCAACAACCTCACGTCTTGCACCAGGACGAGCACCAGAAATAGCATCACATGCCTGTACAACAGGTGAAATCATGGAAGTCATTTCTATTTCATCATGGTGAGCCCCAATCGCATTACATACATCTGGATGTTCTTTATATTTCTCAGCCAACTGCATTCCTAAAATGGCGTGTGGCAATTCTGGGTTATCATCAGGCACCTTACCGATATCATGTAAAAGACCTGCTCTTTTCGCATGCTTTACATTTAAACCTAATTCAGCCGCCATCGTTGCTGCAAAATTTGCAACCTCACGCGAGTGCTGTAATAAGTTTTGACCGTATGATGAACGATAACGCATTCTTCCAACCATTCTGATTAATTCTGGATGCAACCCGTGGATACCTAAATCAATTACAGTTCTTTCACCAATTTCAACGATTTCATCTTCAATTTGAGTACGCGTTTTCGCAACAACCTCTTCAATACGTGCCGGGTGGATACGACCATCTGTTACTAATCTATGTAAAGACAAACGTGCAATCTCACGACGTACCGGATCGAACCCTGAAAGGATAATTGCTTCAGGAGTATCGTCTACAATGATTTCAACACCAGTAGCAGCTTCTAATGCACGGATATTACGTCCTTCACGCCCAATGATTCTACCCTTGATCTCATCGTTCTCAATGTTAAAGATTGAAACCGTATTTTCAATTGCAGATTCAGTAGCTGTTCTTTGAATCGTTTGAATAACCACCTTCTTAGCTTCTTTAGAAGCTGTTAACTTCGCTTCGTCAACAATGTCTTTAATCTGTATAATAGCCTGAGATCTTGCTTCTTCACGCAGTGAATTCACCAATTGCTCTTTAGCCTCATCAGCAGACAAACCAGCAATACTTTCTAATTGCTTAATATGCTGACCTTTAAGTTGCTCCACCTCTTCTTTTTTCTTATCATTGAATTCAATCATTTGATCCAATTTCTTGGTTTTGTTATCTAAATCTTGTTTTTCACGATTTAAATTCTCCAATTTTTGATTTAATGATTGCTCTTTTTGACGGATAGTATTCTCCTTTTGAGAAATTGTATTATTCTTTTGATTTACTTCCTTTTCATGTTCAGCCTTTAATTGCAAGAACTTTTCTTTAGCCTCCAATTGACGCTGTTTTTTAATATGTTCTGCTTGCTGCTCAGCATCCTTAATGATTTGGGCAGCCTTATCATTCGCGGATTGTTCTTGCTTTTTGAATAATATCTGTAATAGATATCGTCCAATAAATACACCCACAACCAGTGAAATTATTATTGATATAGTAGTTGTATACTCCATTTGTGATTATTTATAATTTATTATGTTAATGTAATAGCATTTATTTCCAAAAAAAAACCGCAATTAAATCAATCAGGTACCAAGTATTATTAAACTTCGATTACACATGATTTGAGCGTATGATCATGACCTAGATGGC
>JBEBTR010000032.1:0-25907 GCA_040393725.1 Sphingobacterium endophyticum
CTCATGATATTGCAAATATATTATATACAATTTATTATTGATGAGAAAAATGTAATAAAATATCTATAAAAATGATACATTTTAAATAAAGCGCCTGGAATAGGTCTTTATGAAATTAATGATAGCTTTGTATCGCAAATTGAGATATCAGATGAAGTTAAAATTTGACGGGTTTATCATAGCCTTGATATTTATGATTTTTCTTGCCTTTATTTTTCCAGATGTTGCTGGATTTAATAATGGTAAATTCTTAAATACCCTAATCAGTGTTGGTGTTGCTTTAGTTTTCTTTTTCTATGGATTGAAGCTTAGCTTTACAGAGATTAAGGAGGGTATGAAAAATTGGAAGTTGCATTTATCTGTTCAATTATTCACTTTTACTCTCTTTCCCCTTTTAGTCTTATTGTTCAAGCCATTTGTGCATACGGAAACACAAGAACAATTTTGGTTATCTTTCTATTTCTTAGCAGCTCTACCATCAACCGTTACATCTTCGGTTGTGATGGTTTCCATTGCTCGTGGAAATGTTCCCGCTGCCATTTTTAATGCCTCAATTTCTGGCCTTATAGGAGTGGCTGTAACACCTTTATTAATGCACTTTTTCTTAGAGGTATCAGAGGTTAATGTATTTGCTGATTTATATTTAGGTCTTTTATTTGAAGTGATACTACCCGTCATCCTCGGATTAATTCTCCAACCTTATTGGGGAAAATGGGCCCACAAATACATGAAGGCATTGTCCAATTTTGATAAAGGAGTTGTTCTACTGATTGTTTACAGTAGTTTTTCTGAATCATTTATGAATAATATATTCAGTACAATTGGCAGTACTTATCTAATAGCATTATTTATAGGTGTAATCGCATTATTCTTTACTGTTTATTTGGTTATCCTACTGCTCGTTCGGTATGTGTTAAAATTCAATAGGGAAGATCGTATTACAGCTATTTTCTGTGGTTCTAAAAAGTCACTGACCCATGGGAGTGTTTTCTCTAAATTCTTGTTTGCGAACAATCCTAATTTAGGATTGTTTATCCTTCCTTTGATGGTTTATCATGCTTTTCAAATTTTCGTGGTTACCATCATTGCACAGCGTTTAGGTCGTCAAAAAAATGAGGAAATTTAAAGTAATTAGAAATCTTTTGAGGTTTAATTTATTTATTTTTGCAGTTCAAAATTATTAGATATGAATAGGCAGATGAGATTGGTTTTATTATCGTTAGTTACGGGAATCGTACTTATGCTAATCAAATTTGTTGCTTATTTCATTACGGAATCAAACGCCATATTTTCTGATGCTGCTGAAAGTATTGTGAATATTGTAGCTTCCGGATTCGCCTATTACAGTATCTATTTGGCTGCCCAGCCCAAAGATGAAAATCATCCGTATGGACATGGAAAAGTAGAATTCTTTTCGGTGTTTGTTGAAGGGGGGATGATTTTTATTGCCGGTAGTATTATTCTCATTAAATCTATTTATTCAATATTTTCTCCACAGCCTATTAGTAATGTTGACGAAGGGATGTATTTAATATTAGCCTCATCCTTAATAAATTTTGCTGTGGGATTTTATTTAATGAAAAGGGGGAAAGCCTTACGCTCTTTAACCATAGAAGCTGATGGAAAACATTTACAAGTTGATGCATACAGCTCTATTGGCTTAATTGCTGGATTGCTAATTATGAAACTTACTGGCTTAGCCTGGATTGATTTAGCACTATCTTTTGCTTTAGGAACCTTTATCCTTTACAATGGATATAAATTGTTGAGGAAATCAATCTCTGGACTCATGGATGAATCTGATTCTGAGGTGATTGAAGAAGTTGTTTCCATCTTAAACAAAAACAGAAAGCCAGAATGGATAGATGTACATAATTTAAGGGTGCAAAGATACGGACAGGAATTGCATATCGACTGTCACCTGACGCTTCCAAATTATTATAGTCTAAATAAGGTACATGATAGCATTTCAGATTTTGATCAGATGTTGAATACGAACCTGGATGCTAAAACCGAATTCTTTATTCATGCCGACCCATGTATGCCCGAGTGTTGTCATTATTGTAAAGTCGAAAATTGTCCTATTCGCTCGGAAGAATATTCAAAGCATATTGAATGGACAACCATTAATGTGACTAAGAATATGAAACATTTTAGAAAATCTTAATCCCTTTTAAAGATTTAATAGTTTATTCTTGTCTCGATACTAATTCAATATTTATAGATCGACTATTTTGTGGCACTCAGGATATTGTTTAAAGATGTCCATTAAAAAAGAAATGTATACTCCAACCCATAGATAAATGCATTCATATTAACAATTAAAGCTATATTTAAGAAAAACTAGATGATGAAAACATTAAATTTTATTATAATTTTTTTATTCATGACACAGTTCAGTTTCGGTCAATCTGAAAAGGAAAACGTTAATAAAGTCATGGATTTATGGCACCGTGCTGCAGGTAAAGCAAATTTTGAAGAATATTTTGATTTAATGGATGACTCCTCCATTTTTATCGGAACAGATGCAACAGAAAGATGGAATAAGCAGCAATTTATGGATTATGCAAAGCCTCATTTTGATAAAGGGAAAGCTTGGAATTTCACAAGTTTGGAAAGAAATGTAATTTTTTCTGAGGATGGTAAAACAGCATGGATAGATGAATTGTTAAATACACAGATGAAAATCTGCCGGGGATCTGGCGTTTTGGAAAAGAAGGGTGCAGAATGGGTCATAAAGCATTATGTTTTGTCGATGACCATTCCAAATGAATTAGTAGATCAGGTTGTGCCCTTGAAGGCGGGGATTGAGGATAAATTAATTGAAGGATTAAAGATAAAATAAAGATTAATATGTTAGTGAAACACGAAGAATCTGGTAACAAAGGTGGTTTTTTTGCTGAGGAGGATGGTAAAAAAATCGGAGAGATGACCTATTCAAAGGCTGGGCCTGGAAAAATTATTATTGACCATACGGAAGTTGATCCTGAGGAAAAAGGTAAAGGAATAGGTTCTGTCTTACTTGACAAAGCTGTTGAGTATGCAAGGGACAATAATTTGAAAATCTTACCTTTATGTCCATTTGCAAAAGCACAATTTGATCGTGATGTAAATATCCGTGACGTCCTTTTTTAAGTAGTAATATGATAAACAACAACCATGAAAGCAGTAGTAATCGGTGCAACAGGTGCAACAGGTAGAGAATTAGTATTACAGTTATTGGCAGATAAAAGGGTCGATTCTGTAACGGTATTGGTTAGGAGATCATTTTTCACTGCCGACCCTAAATTATTGGAGGTTGTCGTTGATTTTGATAAACTAGAAGATTTTAGTTCATATATTATTGGTGACATCGCATTTTCTACCTTAGGAACCACGTTGAAAGCTGCTGGAAGCAAAGAAGCACAATGGGTTGTTGATTATGATTACCAGTTAAAATTTGCGGCATTATCTAAAATAAATCACATCAATACTTTTGTTTTATTATCTTCTGCACAAGCAAGTATTCATTCCCGGTTTTATTATACCAAAATGAAAGGTCTGCTTGAAGAAGCCGTAAAGGCTTTGAATTTTCCAAAATTAATTATTGTAAGGCCAGGACCAATTGATAGACCCAATACTGATCGAAGAGCTGAAAAAATAACCATTAAGATGTTGAATTTTTTGAATAAGCTTGGATTTCTGAAGCCTTATAAGCCAATAAGTACCATGACGTTAGCGAAGGCTATTGTTGAATCTGCTTTTGAGGATAAACAGGGTTTAGTAGATGAATATAATCCTAAGGAAATCTGGGAAGAATTAGGCCATTCCTAGGGGTAAAAATTATTTTGTATTGAAGATTCTATCTATAAAAGCCAATAATTTTTGATATTTCGTCATTATTTTGGCTTTTATGGCTATTTAAAATTGATTTTGTTATCTTTAGGCGAATTTAAAAAAAGAGGGAATATACCTCTTTATTTTTCACTAAAAATTGCAAAATAATATCATTTCAATAGAAAATTATGTCATCTAAAATCATTTACACAAAAACAGATGAAGCGCCTTTATTGGCAACGTATTCATTTCTACCTATTGTTCAAGCATTTGCAAAAACTGCAAATATTGATATCGAATTAAGAGATATATCTTTAGCAGGACGTATCCTAGCTAATTTGAATGAATATTTACCTTCTGATAAAAAAACTACAGATGCATTAGCAGAATTAGGTCAGTTGGCTACTACTCCTGATGCAAACATTATTAAATTACCGAATATTTCTGCATCTATACCTCAATTAAAAGCTGCTATTGCTGAATTGCAAAAAGCCGGATATAATATTCCTAATTATCCTGATTCACCAGCAAATGCTGATGAAGAAAAAATTAAAGCTGCCTATGCAAAAGTATTAGGATCAGCTGTAAATCCTGTTTTACGTGAAGGTAACTCTGATCGTCGCGCTCCTAAAGCTGTTAAGAACTATGCTAAAGCGAATCCTCATAGAATGGGGGCTTGGGCAAAAGATAGCAAAACAAAAGTAGCATCGATGCAAGAAGGTGACTTTTATGGTTCTGAAAAATCTTTAACATTAGAAAATGATAGCCAATTCAAAATTGAATTCGTTGGATCTAATGGAGAAACAAGAGAATTAAAAGGCTTAGGTAATTTAAAGGCAGGAGAAGTAATTGATTCTTCAGTTCTTCACATAGCTCAACTTAAAGATTTTGTCGCTAAGGCAATTCAAGAAGCTAAGGATTCAGGTGTATTGTTGTCAGCGCACTTGAAGGCAACTATGATGAAGGTTTCTGATCCAATTATTTTTGGTGCAATCGTAGAAGTTTATTTTAAGGATGTTTTTGCAAAATACGGTTCGTTATTTAATGAATTAGGAATTAATAAAAATAATGGTTTAGGAGAGGTTTATGCAAAAATTGCGGGTACTCCACAGGAAGCAGAAGTAAAAGCTGCGATAGATGCTGCTATTGCTAACGGTCCTGATTTAGCCATGGTAAATTCTGATAAGGGAATTACCAACTTACATGTTCCTTCTGATGTTATCGTTGATGCTTCTATGCCTGCAATGATTCGTATCGGTGGTAAAATGTGGGATAAGAATGGCGCAGAGAAGGATACCCTTGCAATTATTCCTGATAGATCTTATGCTGGAATTTATGAGGCTGTAATTGAAGATTGTAAAATCAACGGTGCTTACGATCCAAAAACAATGGGTTCAGTTCCTAATGTAGGTTTAATGGCTCAGAAAGCTGAAGAATATGGATCTCACGACAAAACTTTCCAAGCAGAAGCTAAAGGAACAATACGTGTAGTTGATCAAAACGGAAATATTTTGATGGAACAACAAGTAGAAGCTGGTGATATTTTCCGTATGTGTCAAACTAAAGATGCTCCGATCCAAGACTGGGTTAAACTTGCTGTAAATCGTGCTCGTTTATCTGCTACGCCAGCAGTTTTTTGGTTGGATGAAAACCGTGCACATGATAATGAAATTATCAAGAAAGTTAAAAAATATTTAGCTGATCACGATACCACCGGGCTTGATATTCGAATTTTATCTCCAATAGAGGCTACTAAGTTTTCTATTGATAGAATCCGTAAAGGTGAGGATACTATTTCCGTAACAGGAAACGTATTACGTGACTATTTAACTGATTTGTTCCCAATTTTAGAACTTGGAACATCTGCTAAAATGTTGTCAATCGTTCCATTAATGAATGGTGGAGGTCTATTTGAGACAGGTGCGGGTGGTTCTGCTCCTAAACACGTTGAGCAATTTTTAGAAGAAGGATATTTACGTTGGGATTCATTAGGGGAATTCCTAGCATTACAAGCTTCCTTGGAGCATTTGGCTCAAACCCAAGGTAATGAAAAAGCTCAAGTATTAGCTGATGCTTTAGATGAAGCAAATGCTAAATTCTTAGCTAATGACAAGTCTCCTGCACGTAAGGTAGGTGAGATTGATAACCGTGGTTCTCATTTTTATTTGGCTACTTATTGGGCTGAAGCTTTAGCAAATCAAACAAAAGATGCGGAATTAGCATCGAAGTTTGCCAATTTAGCTAAAACATTGACTGAACAAGAAGATAAGATCAATGCTGAGTTGATTGATGCTCAAGGAAAAGCTCAAGATATTGCTGGATATTATTTTCCAAATGATAAATTAGCATCAAAAGCAATGCGTCCATCAGCAACTTTAAATGCGGCTATAGATTCAATTTAGTTTTAGATATTAACGAAAAAGCCCTGTTCTATCAATGAACAGGGCTTTTTTTGTGGCTATTTTATTGTCTATCTACTTAGAATTCACTATTTTTAATATTATAAAAAACATAAACCTATTTTAAATGAGTAATATAAAGAACAGTAGAAGGAATTTCTTACAGCTAGGTGCTTTTAGTGCTGCAGCATTAATAACAAGTCCTGGTTGGATGAAAGCTACAGCTAGTGAAACGATAGCAAAGAAAGCTGATCAAAATAGTATCAAATTAGGAATCGCAGGCTACAGTTTTGTGAATTTCAATTTGGATCAGTCTTTGGCCATGATGAAAAGAATGGATGTAAAATATCTCTGTATCAAAGATTTTCACTTGCCATTTAATAGTACCGCTGAGCAAATTGCTGCTTTTCATAAAAAATTAGCTGATTCTAATGTTACGGGTTATGCAGTGGGACCAATCTACATGAAAACAAAAGAGGAAATTGATAAAGCCTTTGATTATTGTAAACGTGTAGGGGTTAATTTAATGATTGGTATTCCTGAAATAAAAGATTTGCCATATGTTGCTCAGAAGGCAAAAGAAAATAATGTAAAATTCGGAATCCATAATCATGGGCCGGAAGACAAGATTTATCCGAATGCCACTGTGATCTGGAATCATATTAAAGACCTGGATAAAAATTTAGGTATGTGCTTTGATATGGGACATAATGTTCGTGATGGTCAGGACTCGATAAAAGATTTAGTAAAGTATAAGGACCGTATTTTTGATATTCACTTAAAAAATGTAACAGCTGCAGATGCCAAGGGATCTACTTGTGAACTTGGTCGAGGAGTTATTGATATTCCAGCTTTTACAAGAGCATTATTAAAAATTAAATATCCTGGCTGCTGTAGCATTGAGTTTGAAAAAGACATGAAAGATCCCCTTGCTGGAATTGCTGAATCGGTAGGTTATTTTAGAGGTGTATTAAGCGCGATATAATACGATGTATTATTGCAAAAAAACAGGAATGACTTAATAGGCATTCCTTTTTTTTTTGCAATTTTTTTATTAACCTTCGTTGATTTTTCCGTCCCTTTATTGAATTCCATCCCAATCTGTTTTATTTGTTTCAACTTTTCATAAGTTATTTTAAATTTTTAATAATGTAGTTTATTGAAACATAATAAGTTAATAAAAGTTTGATATTAAGTAGATGTTAATTTAAATGATTCTAAAAATTAGGTAAATTAGTACTGTAAACTTATTATATGAAAATTTTTCTATTACTTCTGCTGAACATTTTGTTCTTGCATTGCTATTCGCAAAGAAGCTTTTCATTAATAAACCATAAAAAGAATTCCTTCAAATTTGATTTAAGTGGCAATCTAGTTGTTGTTCCAGTAAAAGTAAATGGAGTAGAGCTTCAATTTCTAATGGACACAGGAGTCAAAGAAACCATATTATTTGCTACACCGCAGGACTCCGTACCTCTTGAAAATGTAAGCAAAGTTAAGTTTTCAGGAATAGGTATTGAGGATGGAGTGGAAGGTGTTATGGCAGTAGGTAATGAAATTATTGTCGGGGAAACATTAATAGATTCAGTTCACAATATTTTTGTCATTGATGCGGAGGAACTAGATCTTTCAAGTCATGTAGGCATTCCTATCAATGGGATTTTGGGAAGTCGCTTGTTTGAGGACCATATGATAAAAATAGATTACTTGAAATCTAAAGTTTCTATATATGATTCCTATGATTTTCCGGAAAATTTGATAAAAAATTATACTCGAATTCCTGTAGAGATGGAAAGAAGCCGGCCATATGTTCATATCAATGTTAATTTAGGAACTAGAACAATAAGAAAAGCTAAAATGTTGGTCGATATGGGAAACTCTGACGGTCTTTTAGTTTTTCCATTTTTAATTGATTCCTTAAAGATTTCTGAACCAAAAATCCATGATTTTATAGGTCGTGGTTTCAATGGTTTAATATTTGGATATAGGAATCGGGTAGATGGCTTTGATTGGGCGGGTTTTCATATTAAAGAACCTATCGTTTCATACCCAGACTCTAATGCAGTTCATGCAGCAAAATTGGCAATAAATAGAATTGGATCGATTGGAAATCAAGTTTTGCAGCATTTTCATGTAATTATCAATTATCCTAAAAATGAAATTTATTTAAAGAAAAACAGGAATTTTGGAAAACGGTTTGAGATTAATATGTCCGGGATGGAAATCAAACACGATGGATTAGAATGGACACAAAGAAGAGTTCCAACAAATATTGGTAGGAGAGATCCCGATAATCCAAATAGTCCTGGTGTCAGTGTGTATAGTCAAGAGGAATATAAGTATGAGTTTTCATTGCGCCCAATTTATAGGGTAGCCAGTGTAAGGGAAGGATCTCCCGCCGATCTGGCTGGCGTCAGGATAGATGATGAAATTTTAAAAGTGAACGGCAGTAATGCGCAAAATTTAAAACTTAAACAGATAGTAGGCAAGTTTCTGCATAAAGAAGGTGATGATATTAGGTTGGTTTTGCAGCGTGGTCTGGAACAAATTAAGGTTCAATTTATACTAAAAGATCCTATTCCCTTTCAAAAAAGTATAAATTAAAAAAGCCTTGAAAAATTTTTCAAGGCTTTCTTTTTATTCGTTAACAACTCCCATGTTGCTGAACTTGTCAATTCTTTCTGCAACCATTGTAGCTTTATCTTTAGCATTTAAGATGGCTAGGTCCTCTAAAATTCTGTTTTTCACGTTCAGCGCTGTCGCTTCTGGATCTTGATGGGCCCCTCCGATAGGTTCTGCTATAATTCCATCAATAAGACCATTGCCTAACATGTCTTCAGCGGTCAATTTTAGTGCTTCTGCAGCTCTTTCTTTCTGATCCCAACTTCTCCATAAGATTGAAGAACATGATTCCGGAGAGATTACTGAATACCAAGTATTCTGTAGCATATATACTTTGTCTCCGATACCAATACCTAAAGCACCACCAGATGCTCCTTCACCAATTACGATACAAATGATTGGAACCTTTAAAACTGACATTTCAAGTAAATTTCTTGCTATGGCTTCTCCTTGTCCACGCTCTTCAGCTTCAAGACCAGGATATGCACCCATCGTATCAATAAGGGTTACAACAGGCTTATTAAACTTTTCAGCCATTTTCATTAACCGAAGTGCTTTCCTATATCCCTCTGGATTTGCCATCCCGAAATTGCGGAATTGACGCTCTTTGGTGTTCTTACCTTTTTGATGACCAATAACCATTACAGATTGTCCGCCAATTGTAGCGAATCCTCCAACTATAGCTTTGTCGTCCTTTATATTTCTATCTCCATGCAACTCAATAAAGTCATCACAGATCAAATCAATGTAATCGAAAGTTTGTGGCCTATCAGGATGTCTTGACATTTGAACCTTTTGCCATCCTGTCATATTGCTATACACCTCAACTTTTGTTTGTTCTAATTTTTCCTCCAACTCGCGGACAGTAGCACCCATATCTACTTTGGTCTTTTCTTCTACTTGTTTAACCTTTTCAATCTGAGTCTGTAAATCAGCAATCGGCTTTTCAAAATCAAATGTTGTCTCCATAATTACCTTTTTGGTGTCATTAAAGCGGAAGCTAAGTTACTTGTTTTTTAAGAATTATAAAATGTTATTTAATGCAATCATTAACTTAAGAATGCTCTAAAACTATTTAATACTTGATTATTAGCTATATAACATAATCCTCTTTAATCTTGTTTTGTGAACTAATTAAAAAAATAATATCTTCAAGACCATGAATGCAGCCATTGAAGATAACAAACCAAAAATTCCTTGGGCTTTTATAGGAAAAGTATTTCTTGTAATCATTATTATCGTTTGTCATGTATATTTTGAAAATGATATTGAAAAAAGAAAAATTCTAGCTCAATTTTTAAATGGATTGTATTCTTTCTTAATTCCAAGCATCCTATTATCAATTTTCCGGTTTATAGTGATTATGCTATATAATGCTAGGGATTCTCAGAAAAGGGAGCGTGGTAATTTTGTTTTGGGTATTAACAGATTGACAGCTGTTCTAAATACAGTGTTCTTCGTCATTGCTATTATGACGGCATTTGGTATTAATCCAAAAGAGTTTATAACCAGTATGACTATCGTTGCTATGGCAATAGCAGTCATTTTTAGGGATTACATCACAAATATGATATCAGGATTGATCGTCATGTTTTCTGAGCAATTGTCTGTTGGAGATCGTATTAAAGTCGGAGAGCATAAAGGTAGAATTATTGATATAACCTTTGCAAATCTGGTTTTACAGGATGAAGAGGACGATATCGTTATGGTCCCGAATAACATGGTTTTCACATCAACTTTCATGAACCTTTCGGCGCATCAATCTAGTTTATTTACAGTTAGGTTTGAATTACCCTTGGAAGTATCATTACATATTGATGAATTGGAAGAACATTTAAGATTGAGTCTGATTAATCATCCAAATCTTAAAGTAAAAGATGACCAATATAAGGTAAAGGTAATGGAAATAGGGAAGGACTACGTACGCTATAAAATGGATTTGTATGCCTTAACCAATAGCAATAGATTGCATAGAAATATAGAAAATGAAATCCTCAAGGAAATCATCAAATTTGAAAGGTCAATACTTAAATCTTCCTAACTTTTACACGCTTAATAAAGTGTTCCGAACCTTTTTTTAGAATTAAATCAGCTCTATATCTTGTAGGGAGAATATTTTCATGAAGATTTGGCTTATTGATTTCATTCCAAATCTGTTTGGCCATTGTATAGCTTTCTTCCTCTGTGAGATTTGCGTATTTATGAAAATAGGAAGCAGAATTTTGAAATGCTGTTGCCCTCAATGATTCAAATCTGTCAATGTACCATGACACAATATTCTTTTCATCGGCATCCACATAAATGGAGTAATCAAAAAAATCAGAAACGAAAACACCATTTTTTCGCGAATTAACCTGTAATACATTGATTCCTTCCACAATCAAAACATCAGGTTGGGAAATGACCAAACGGTCATCGGTTAAAACATCATACTCCAAGTGCGAATAAAGGGGAACTGAAACCTGCGACTTGCCTGATTTAATATCGGCTAAAAATTGTAAAAGTTTCTTGGTGTCATAACTTTCAGGAAATCCCTTTCTGTTTAGGATATTACGTTTGATTAATTCCTTATTTGGATAAAGGAAGCCATCTGTGGTAACTAGTTCAACTTTTGGTTTATTGGGAAGTAGGGAAAGTACTTTAGTAAGCACTCTGGCAGTTGTACTTTTCCCGACAGCAACTGAGCCTGCAATACCAATAATAAAGGGTAATTTCTGATCATTTCTTTTGAAAAACACATTGCTTTTTGAATGCAATTCTTGAAAGTTATGAATATGTACTTCCAAAAGATGAGCCAATGGAATATAGATATCTTCTATCTCTTCCATAGTTAATGGTTCATTTAATGCATGCAATTGATCTAAATCTTCCTCTTGAATGGAATGGGATAATTGACCGTTCAATCTTTTCCATTGTTCGCGAGTAAAGTTCTGGAACGGACTTGTGAAAGTATGTTCACTTATAGATGGCATAGCTTTTTATTTTTTCAAGTCGCAAATATACAATCAAGAATTGTCTTTTACCTGAATTGTATCAATTAGATTACTTTCTATAATAACAGGGTTCATTAACATTTTATGTACAGGGCATTTTTCTCCTATGGCATATAGCCTTCTTTTTTGATCTTCATCCAATTCACCATCAATAAAAATATTGCATTTGATATAGGTAGTTTGCTGCAATTCACTTTTTTGAATTTCACTGGATACCTTGATATCGATCTTATCAACTTTCCATTTCTTTCTATTTGCATACATTCTCATGGTGATTGCTTTACATGCACCAACAGATGAAAGTAATAATTGTGTTGGAGCTAGGCCTTTGTTTTCGCCTCCTAAATCAATTGGTTCATCAGCTAGTATATTTAAATCTTCGTATGATATTGTTGTTGTATAGCTTTTATCTCCAATACTCACTAATACTTCGTTTGCCATTTTATCTTATTATTCTAAAAGTCCTTTAATAATTAATGTACCGGTTGCTGGGTTGGTGGCCAATGGAACGTTCCATAGGTCACAGATTCTCATGAGCATCTGAATATCTGGTTCATGAGCATGTTTACCTAATGGATCACGGAAGAATATAATACCTTGTATCTTGCCTTCAGCAGCCATCGCAGCAATTTGAGCATCACCACCTTTCGGACCTGAAAGTTTTAATTCTACCTCTAAACCAGTTTGTTGAATATATGAACCTGTAGTTCCTGTTGCCACAAGATGGGCTTTTGATAATTCATGCTGATGATCTTTGACGAACGCAACCATTTCTGCTTTCTTTCCATCATGAGCAATTAGAGCTATTGTTTTTGCCATTTGTTGTTTGTGTTTGCGTACTATATGAATCGCTTGGATAATATAACAAAAATATTTCTACCTAATTAATTCTAAATGCCGAAAATGTTATTTATTGATCTTGTATATGGCTTTTATTCTTAAACACAAGCCATTAGAATTTTTCTCTCAAATAGTTCCAAACTGAGTTTTGCTTCTTTTCACTTTTCCTTTCTTTATCAGAGATGAGGTCTAAAACTAATGCATCCAACATTCTTTCATTATCGCTAATCAATTTATCTGCTAAGGATACAATTTTTTGGATATTACCTTTTGATGCAGCGTCTAAGGATGGTTCGATTGATGAAAGGTTTGAGGGTTCAATACGGATATAATTAGATGTATGCTGGACAGATCTGAAAAGCTGGTGCATAAAATAATCATTACTTTCAGCAGAGCTACTTGTCATGATATCGACCAATGCTGGACCGATAGAAATAGCTTTTTTCTTTTTGAAATCCTCGTATCTATATGCATTTTTAGCAATTCCTGTTCCTAAGGACAGAATATGAACGTCATCGATCTTAAATGTTTTATAGGTTTTTAAAACTTCAAGTAATGCTGAAATAGCAGGATTATGTGCAAAGACGCCGCCGTCTACCAATGGATACCTAGTTCCGGCAATTGAATAAATTTCAGCGACAGAAAAATAAGTAGGAGCAGCTGAGGTAGCTCTGCATACATCTTTTAAATAGAAATCTCTAGAAGCTCCATGTGAGATTGCTTTCTGTTGCCGGAAAAGATGATTTTTTAAGTTCAATTATAAGCTGTGATGATACATGGGCTTATAAGTTCACTAAGCTTTTGATCATGGAAATAATCTTCTAAAATTTTATAAAGGACTTTCTCGTCATATAACTCGGTTAAAAGACCAAATTGGTTTAAAAACCTTCTCCAGCTACTAGTCGTGAAAATTTCAGTTCCATGGTTTAGATATATATTCAATGCATCTTGCGCCGAAAATCGAGGTTTGGAAGGATCATCAGGGTGGGGGCAGAGGAGAATACTTACCAAGATCCCACCAGTACTTGTCCCTGCAAAAAAATCAAAATATTCTGAAAGATGTGTATTTGGGTTTCCGGTAGCTTGTTTAAGTTTTTGCTCTAACGACACCAATACCATTCCCGGAATTATTCCACGGATTCCACCGCCATCGATTGATAATATTCTTTTCATTTTTGAGTTTGACCTAAGTTAATCAAAGGAAATTGGAATGATCAAATATTTTTAAATAAAAATGCGGTTACATTGCTCAAAAATGATATATTTGCACCCACAATCACGGAGAGGTGTCAGAGTGGTCGAATGAGCAGACCTGGAAAGTCTGTATACGGGATGACTGTATCGAGGGTTCGAATCCCTCCCTCTCCGCCAAATAAATCAAAGCCCGACTTTAGCCGGGTTTTGTTGTTTCTGAATGATTTGCCAAACTTGTTTGAGCAAATCATTCAGAAACAACAAAACCGAGAGCGAAGCGATCGGCTTTGATTTATTTGAAGCCGCCCCCCCAAAGGGATGGTTCAAGCCCCGTGCGCGGGCCTCGAGCGACTGAACCAATCCCTTTGAAATCCAATCCTAAAGCATAGCATCATTCCTTTTAAATCATCCCAATAGCAAAGAAATCGGCTTTGATTTATTTGAAGCCGCCCCCCCAAAGGGATGGTTCAAGCCCCGTGTGCGGGCCTCGAGCGACTGAACCAATCCCTTTGAAATCCAACCCTAAAGCGCAGTCCCCAACTCTCTTCAACCCAATCCCAAAACACAACACTCAAACCCCAACACCTTTCAACCCTAACCCCAAAGCCAACAACAACTCAAACTCAACTCCCTTTCAACCCACCTAACCCCCTCAAACCATCAACACATATCTACAAATAAAAAAATCCTTTCCAATAATTCCTTCCACATCCCATAATTCAAAAAAAATCAACAAATAATATAGTAATTTCGACCTCGATGAATCATACTACCAAACAGATTATTTTATCAGTTATTTTTACAAGCATCAATGGATAATAGAAAAGCGATCTCAATTGCCTATGGGATAATGACCATTATATTAGCTGTTGTCCTATATAAACAGTTTAATTTTAGCACAAATAAATTTGACCAGCCTGCTTTAGCAATTGTATATGGAATTGCATTATTGATTTCGCTATTAATTCTTAAGCTCAGTACAGCCAGAAGGGAAAGAAAATAATTTCATAAACTATTTAAAGAATATTTGAATTTAAATAGTCTTTGTAGCTAAATTCGAATTGACTAATTTTAATTACTCAATTCCATATTTATGTTCATAAAATCTTTATTTCCATCTGTCATTTTATCCACTTTTATATTTTCAACCATCCTTATAACATGTACAAAGGCTCAGAACAAGGATCTTGAAATTCCGTTTATTTCCAATTCCCAATTGGTTATTGATGGAGATTTGTCCGATTGGAAAAATCACAATGACTTATTTGAAATAAATCAATTCATCTCTCCTTGGAGCAACCCAAATTTTGGAAATACGGTATTTCAGAGTTTTTATGATCAGGATTGGTTTTACTTTTATTTTAATATTGAGGATAAAAATGTGGTTGAAGCGCCATATCAAAAAGAATCTGATGTGGCAAGAGGCGACCGGGGAGAAATATTTTTTACAGCAGATCCAGATTTAAAGGAATACTATTGTTTTGAAATTTCGCCAAGTGCTAAAGTATTGGACTACATTGCACATTATTATAGGAAGTTTGATTATAACTGGAACTTGAAAGGAATAGAAATTAAAGGAGTTCTAAATCAAAATGGCTATATCATAGAAGGGCGTCTTCCTATGTCTTTCATTAAAGGCTTGGATAAATCGGGATCCAATCCCTTAGAAAATATTAAACTCGGCATTTTTCGAGCTGAATTTAATAACCTGAACCCTCAAGATCCTTCGGTTAATTGGATTTCATGGGTTAAACCGACCACTGAAAAACCCGATTTTCATACCCCCTCTGCCTTTAAGAAAGTTAAATTTCAATCCCCAAAATAATCTATCGTCTAATATGAAGATACCCAATATACACGGCTTTATTGATAGGAGGATGTTAATTAATTATATAGCAGATCCGGAGATTGTTGCTAATTTATTACCTAAACCATTTACTCCTAAATTGTTTGCTGATAAAGCAATAGTTGGAATATGTTTAATTCGACTTAAAAAGATTAAACCCAAAGGATTGCCAGATTTTATAGGTGTCAATTCCGAAAATGCCGCTCATCGATTTGCTGTTGAATGGATTGATGATGATGGCAGTTCGAGAGAAGGAGTGTATATTCCAAGAAGAGATACTAATTTAAGATTAAACACAATATTAGGTGGAAGGCTCTTTCCTGGAAAACATGATTATGCAAAATTTAATGTGCAAGAATCGAACAGTAAATATCATGTAGACTATTTAAGCTTAGATCAAACAAGTATTTCTGTTGATGCAGAAATTAGTGATTCATTCAATGCAGATTCTGTTTTTAATGATTTGAAAGCGGTCTCAGACTTCTTCTCCAAAGGATCCGTTGGTTATTCTCCAAATGGAAAAAATTTTGATGGTTTAAAGTTGGAAACCTATAATTGGGAGGTTAAGCCATTAAGAGTTAAAGAGGTACGGTCTAGTTTTTTTGATGATAAAACTAAATTCCCAGTGGGGAGTATAAAATTTGATAATGCCATATTAATGGAAAATATTGAGCACGAATGGAAATCTTTAAAATCTATTTCTTGTCTTTAAGTGTTCTCTATTAAAACCCATTTTTTGATGATGAAGTTAGATCCTATAATTGCTGTAAAAGATGTGTTGATAAGTTCAAAATGGTATGAAAATTTATTCGGACTTAAGAATGCACACGGAGGCGCTAATTTTGCGGTTTTACAAGATAATAAAGGAAATACTATACTTTGTTTGCATCATTGGGGCGACCATGGACATCCATCAATGATGAAACCCAATCAGCTTCATGGAAATGGATTGATATTATATTTAAAAACAGAGGATTTTGACAGTATTTATAAAACAGCTTTGCAAATGAATATAGAAATTGCTGAGGTAATTCATCTTAATCCTAATTCCCATAAAATGGAATTTTCGGTTCGGGACTTAGATGGCTATTTTATAACCATTACCGAATACCATAATTATGAAGGTTAGCTAAAAATCAAAATGTCCCAATTATCATTCCTTCCATCATTTTCTCTATTTATTACAATTCGTTAAATCCAATTTCTAAAAAGTAAAATATTCCTTTAAACACGCATGTTTAAACAAATATTATTTATTGATTAATATTAGCATAAAATAGGCTAGTGAAGAGGGAATAAAAGTCGGGTTTAAACAAAATAAATAACGATTTTTTATAGTTTTTATTGAATATCAATAATTCAAAATTTTAATGAATCAATTTTTGAACCAACTTTATGGTCAACTAAAACATATTAGCAAAAAATTTTAAACAATTCACCTCTGTAGGAGTTATACTACAAATTAAAATTAACTACCTCAAAAAGGTACTATTGATTTCAGGGAATAAATTTCATGCGTACTTTTGTAGACCATAAATATATGGCACACAACTATTAGAATTTTAAAAAAGATTTAAAAAAATTGCTATAAAAGATTAACTGAAGGTAAAGAATTGATGAATTCACTTCAATACAATCTTAAGTAATTTAAAATGAAAAACGATGAGAAAACAATACAAAACTCCTCACATCAGTATGGTAAAGGTTCAAATGGAAGCTGACATTGCTATAAATTCAGCTAAAATTTATCCTGGAAATGATAAGGGGTATGTTCAAGATGAATGGACAGAAGAAGCAGACGATACTAGAAATATTGATTGGTAATATAAAAATTGGATAGAATATAGAACATGAATACAATTAGTAAAAATATGATTTCGAAAATGAGCATTGGCTTTTTAGCTATTTTAATGCTTAATTTCACTTCTTGTCAAAAATCAAATGAGCCTGGAAATAGTAATGGAGATGCTACGGTAAGTGTTCAGATTGATGGTGTATCGTTTGAAGAGGATGATATTAATTTCGAAAAGAAAAGTAGCAATGGGACATCTTATGCATCGGGCATTGTAAAAGATACTTCCATTGTTTATGATGATTTTGTTGTAGATGTAGTTATGACTAAAGATAACAACAGATCTGATAAAGTAGTAAGCAATTCCACAGTTTACAGAGGCGGAAATGAAAACATGGCTGCAACTGTTAAGGTAGCTGAATTGACAAAAGGTGTTAAATATCGTGTTGTAGTTTTCAATGCTGATGGTACATTTAACCAAGCTAAAGATTACGTTTATGGAAGTGAAGGTTCAACTGGACCAATGAGTGTAAATGCAGGGTTTAAATATTCTTTTATAGCTTATTCAATTAATAGCGCAACGGATGCTCTTCCAACGCTATCCTACAAAAATGGTGTTACCTCATTTGCCAATGCACAGCTATTGGATGTCAACAAAGATTTGATGGTCTATATTTCAAAAGACAGAGATATTTCTCATGGAGATACTAAATTAGGTATTATAATGAAACATAAATTCAGTATGATTACCACAAAGTTAACTATGGATTCCAAAATGACAGGATCTATTAAGACCTTATCGAATACAACAATTGGAGCTGTTGATGCTAGCGCTTCTTACACATTTAGCACAAATGCTATTGCCTATAAAGGAAATCAAAGTACATACGCTGCTTTGAACTTCCCAACATTGTTAAGTGGTGTAGGATTACGTACAGTTACTAGTGATCCAACTTTGCTAATTAACCCAACTGCATCTAATAAAACATTGAAATTTGGTACAATTACGATTGATGATGAAACTAAAACAAATTTTTCAATTGCAAATATTAAGGTTCTTCCTGGTTGTAAATACAATTTAAATCTGAACTTCAGAACCTGTACGCAACAGGTTAATATGGCGGATGACGCAATGAATTGGAAATACCAAGTTAATAGTACTTACACTGGTTGTATCGGTCCAAATAATGTTAATTATCCTAATGGAACTTTATTAGAAAAGGTCTTTACTGCTCCAGCATCCAACTACGGATTTACTTTTGATATTACAGAATTGGATAATGCAATTAACATGAGCGTTAATGGTAAACAGATTTTGTTAGACTCAAGATTGCCTGATCCAACTAAAGCTCAAGTTCAATTCCAGACTTATGACAATACTGCAAATGGTGAAGGAATTATCACAAGAAACATAAAATTCCCAGATAATACCGAGTATGGGCAAGATGGAATTGCTGATATATGGAATTTAAAAGGAACTGCTACTGCTCCTTTAGTAAGAATTATTATCAGTAAAACTGGCGAGGTAACCATGTTGTGTAGTAAAACTAGTGGTGGTCCTTTATTTCAATTACTACTGAAAGAAGGTTTATCATTCCAAAAGGTTACATGGAATACTACCGGAACTAATACCATTAAAGTAACTCAAAGGGTATCCAATACAACATTTGTTGTAGGTAAAGGATATGGCCAAGCGAAGATTGCTTGTCCAACTACATAATAGTGAGAATTAATTTTTATAAACATAATTTGTAGACGGAAGAGCCTGAATTTATTCAGGCTCTTTTGTTTTATTTATATTTTTCGAATAAGTAAAAATTTATGTAGCAATGCCATAATATTGCTCGTTCAGTTAACATAAACAATTATGAAAATTATGAAACGCTTACTTATTTTTTCTTTTGGATTATTATTTGCCATTTTTTCCTGTAAAAAAGATGGAGATGCTAATGTTGGTTCTGAATGTGCAATGAAATTAAAGAGCCATTTTAAAGATGAGCTACGTTGTAGTAAAAAAGGAGAAATGGAAAGCAATCTTTATGCTGGGGAGTACAATGGTAAAACCGTCTATTTCGTGGATACGATGTGCCCTTTATGTAATACATTACCTCCTGCATTTGGCTTCACCTGTAACCTTGAAAAAATTATTTTTGAAGATTTTGCAGAATTGAAAAATCGTGAACAAGTTTATAATTCCTGCACTAAAAAATTTATAAATTAAATCTATACTTATGAATGGGAAATTATTTTTTTTTAGCTTGATTTTATTCAGCCTCTTATCTTGTGAAAAAGAAGGTACGATAATCAATGAAAGTGAATGTCGACTTAAGATGAAAGATTATTTTAAAGAAAGCCTAAGTTGTAAAAAAGAAGGCGATAATATAATGTATAGCGAAAATTTGTATTCCGGACAATATAAAGGAAAGACCGTGTATTTTGTGAATGTTGATTGTATTTCATGCTACTATATTTGGTCAGGCGAGGTCATAACATGTACAAAAGAAAAAATTAAGCTTAAAGATTTGTCAGAAGTTAGTAGTCAAAAATTGATTCATGACGCATGTAAAGACAAATTCGTCGACTAACAGCAATCTTTAAATTCTTATTTTTGACCGTATATGAAGAAAGAAATTGTTATCGACGGAAATAGGATTACCGACAAAAGCAGTCTATATGAAGAAATTAATAGACAGTTTATGGAAAATGAAGATTGGCAATTGGGAGAAAGCTTAGATGCGCTTGATGACCTCTTATATGGTGGCTTTGGAATTTTGAAGGAAAATGAAGAAGTACGTTTAGTTTGGAAGAATTTTGAAAAAAATAAATGCTTATTTGGTCATGAATTTACGAAGGAATTTTATGCTCAAAAGTTGGAATATCCTGAAGATTATAATTCAGATATTATCCAGAAAAAATTGGATGAGCTTAACTCCGGTAAAGGTCAAACCTATTTTGATATCATATTAGAGATCATTGATGAACATAAAAACATTGAATTAGTAAAGAAATAGGCGATGATAATTCATCGCCTATTTCTTTATACAACTGCTCTTTTCATCAAGATGTCCGTTTGTTCATCTTTTCCGAGTTTAAAGATGTGTTTGTCAAATTCTTCAAAACCATTTTTTTTGTAGAAATTAATTGCTCGTGCATTTTCCTCCCATACGCCTAACCAGATCGTAGGAACCCTTAAATTTTTTGCTATTTCCAATGCTTTAAAAAATAAAAGTTGTCCAACTTGTTTTCCATGATGACTAGCATAGACATAGATCCTTTCAATTTCTATGTGGTCATCCATTTTAAATTCTGTTTGGGCAGCTCCAATATTGAGCTTTAAATAACCAATAGGATCTTCTTGATCCCAAGCAATGTAGAATATCGATTCTAGATTTTTGAGCTCATCATGTACTTGCGTTTCTGAAAATCTCTCCTCTAAATATTCATTCATGTTATCAGGTTCATTCTCTGAGGCAAATGTTTCAAGGAATGTCTCTCGTCCAATTTTCTGTATAATTAGCAAATCGTCTATAGATGCTACTTTAATATCAATCATAATTTATTTACTGGGGAACTTAAATTTATTTAAATAAATGGAATTAGGAGACTCAAAATATGAGTTATGACGCTTAAATTATAGTTTTTCCTAATAATTGCGTGTAAATACGATAATTTTCATCATCAAAGCATATAAATGTTACATTGTCAATGGATTCATCCTCTATTAAGAAATCTTGAATGGCCTTAATTGCAATTTTTGCTGCTCGATCTTTTGGAAAACCATAAATTCCAGTGCTTATATTTGGAAATGCAATCGTTTTGAGATTATTTTTTGATGCAAGTTTCAAACTTTTATGATAAGCAGAATAAAGTAATTCGTCCTCATTATGAGATCCATCTTTCCATACAGGACCTACAGCATGAATAACATACTTTGACTTTAAATTGCCTGCGTTTGTTATTACTGCTTCTCCAGTTTTACAACCACCTTGACTATTTCGTATATGCTGGCATTCTTCTAAAATTGCGCTTCCGCCGGCCCGATGTATGGCCCCATCAACTCCACCTCCTCCTAATAGTGAGGTATTTGCAGCATTAACAATTGCATCACTATCGTCCCTAGTAATATCACCAAGCTTAACATGTATTTTTGAATCCATAATTCCTAAATTGTAATTCCTACTGAATGAACCATTTAAAGAATAAATCGTTGAAATAATAATCTTTCAAATAAAATTCAATTTCTAAAACTAATTTTAATTCAGATTGTTCCCAATATAACAAAGATGTTTATAACGCACATCGCAATACAACCATACGATTTGCAAATTGACTCTTTTCAGAAAAGATTTACATCTACTTGTCAATTTGCAGTAGATTATACCCCAAGCGAGTTGGGGTATAATTTTTTTAGAAATACCTGTTTCTCTTAAAAAAAGCTTATTTTCATCACAAATCAATCATTAGCATTATGTGTTATCATGTTGGTTCTCCCAGTAAAGCAGAATTGAAGAATAAATTACCTAAGAAAAAGGTGTATTATCCCAATGAGAATGAAATTTTTCATATCTCAGGATTTACCCGTCCTTTCTTACCCGTGACCTTGAATGATAATTCTGATGCTATCGTCCAAGCTCGATGGAAATTAATACCAGGATGGATAAAAACAGATACTGAAGCCTCAAAATATGCAAATACCTTAAATGCAGAATCAGAAAGTATTTTTGAGAAAGCGAGTTACAAAAACTTTATTTTGAATAATAGAGGATTGCTTTATATAACTGGATTTTATGAACCTCATAAAGTCAGTGGACGAAAAGAATCCGAAAATTATTTCATTTATCACCCTAAAAAGGAAATCTTAACTCTTGGAATCGTTTTTTCTAAATTCACAGATCAGGATACTGCCGATACTTATCCTACATTTTCAATAATTACGACTGCTGCAAACCCTTTATTAGAAGAAATTCATAACGAAAAGAAAAGAATGCCTTTGATTATTGATGAAAGAGATCGGGATGCTTGGTTATTTGCAGAAGGCAAAGACGAAATTCAGAATCTTATGGTTCCCTTTCAAGGGGATTTGGAAGCCCATCAAGTTTATCGGGTGACAGGAGCTCGAGGAGAAGAAACAAACAGACCCAATATTCAAAATAAATGGACTGGTCAAACAAGTTTATTTTAATAAAATATATATGAAAAATCAAAACCTTTACCTAACCGGAATTATTGCCGCAGCATTAATGAGCTCATGTTCAGTGACTCAAAAATTAAAGGATAAACCTTACGTTTATATTCAGAAAGAAAACCGTGAACAGAAAAACTGGAAATTAGTTTGGCAGGATGATTTTAATGGCTCTGAAATTGATTCAACGAAATGGAGCCGGATTCCAAAAGGCGAATCCGATTGGAATAGACATATGAGTACATCAGACGCTGTCTTTAGGATGGAAGATGGAAAGTTATTTTTATTAGGGATTAATAATCCTGATACCAAGAATGATCCCAGACCTTTTATAACTGGTGGAATCTGGAGTAAAAACAAATTTGCTTTTCAATATGGTAGAATTGAGATTCGTGCAAAATTAGGTTCTGCACAAGGTGCTTGGCCTGCCATGTGGATGCTTGCGGAATTAGATAAATATGGTAAGTACCCTATGAATGGGGAATTGGATATTATGGAACACCTCAATTATGATAAAATAATCTATCAAACAACCCATTCCCATTACACCTTAAATTTGGGACAAAAAGATAATCCTCCGCATGGAGGAACGGCCCCGGTGGAAGCAGGTGAATATAATATTTATAGTTTAAGCTGGTATCCTGATAAAATAGTTTTTCAATTAAATGGAAAAGACACTTTTACATATCCTAGAAAAGAAGGTGTAGATCCTACTCAATGGCCATATGATCAACCTTTTTTTATTTTAATTGATCAACAATTAGGAGGTAATTGGGTCGGTAAAGTTGACCAAACTCAGTTGCCTGTCGAGATGGAAATTGATTGGGTAAAAGTTTATCAATAAAAATATTATTATAAAGAAAACGGCCAAACATTTGTTTGGCCGTTAAATTTAAAATTATATTCCTGTTAATTAAATGGGGCAATTTATTGAGGACATTTTATTCTTTTACGTCCATATCCAGTGCCAATTATAATCGTTCTTCCATCAACTTTCTGACTTACTACGACTGAATTGGCTCCAGTTTTATTCCAATTTACTGTCTTAAATGATTGGTTATTCTTCAATCTTAACTGCATTAATTCTCCTCCGCTAGTTTTGCTTCCTAACATCGTAACTTCACCATTTCTACTGATCATGATGCGAATCAATGGTTTTGCATTGGTCCCTTGAAGGTTATAAACTTCATCAATTCCTCCCAATGAATATTCTGTACCATCTATAAATTCAATATTTCTTTCCGTGCCTAAACTTGTATTTGTTTGAAATTGAATTTGATGATTCGTACTCGTTCCAAAAATATATTGATTATTGACGCGCATATTGAAAGCATTATCTAAATCAGTAATATCAAATACGAATCCATAATCTGATTCAGGGGCAGAGAATGTATTGGTAATTACCTCATTATTTTTATAATATTTGTTGTCCTTTTTAATGCCTTTAAATGTTACAAGACCTTCTTTCCAAACCCATTCTTCCCATGAAACTTCCGGATAATTCCAATTTAATCCACTCGTCGTTACATTTTGGGTACATGATCTGAATTTCAATACTAAATTGTATTTATGTCCGGGCGTAATCTTGATATTTGGGACTGAAATTGCTTTTGATTCACCATCTAATTTTATCGAGCTTATTGTAAAAGTAGCTGAGGTAGTAGATGGACTTATTATAAAAGTAGGTTCGCTAGTTATTGATCTAATGCCTGGAGTAATTGCAGGAAATGTAACGTTTGAATTCGCGTTGAGTGTTGGAAAACTTAAGAATCCATTGCTAAATTTTAATGAACCAGAGCTTTTTGTAGGACTGATTTTCGTACCTGTTAATGATTCAATCGAACCTGTCATGCTTGGGTCCATTTCAATGGTCGTCGTAATCTGGCTAAATTGATGAACTAAAACAGCATTCAAATTATTATCACCCGGCGTTAAAGTCAATGTCTTTTTGAAAAACATTAAATCACCAGATATATTGTTTAATGAGGCAGTTGATAAATTTCCTTGGTTTGTTATGTTTGGTAAAATGGTTTTGCTATTCACAGAATAAACTACAAAGGTATAGGTGCTTCCTGCGTCCAATTGTATCCCTCCAGTTACAGCTTCGTTTCCAAATGCATAATCATAATTTCCTTTGTGCAATCCATTATCATCATATACTGCAATACGGTATTTAACATCCGGTTCTAATGCTGTTGTAACGGTTTGAGTGGCAGCTTTTGCGTCAGATGAGCTATAGCTAGATTTTAAAATAGATGGTTCAGCATCTTTAATTACCATAACGTCCATACTGATTCCATCGCTTACCTCAACTGTCGACAATTGTACATTGGACTCTGTATTTCTTTTTGTAGTCTTGCTATTTCCCACCAGTAATTTTTCTTCATCTGGAGTACCGACCGATAGTTTAACATTTACTGTGGTTTTACCACCAGAAGAGGGGTCTGAATCAGACTTCTTACATGATTGAAAGGTAAACAACAGTACGGCTATAAAGAACATAGTTTTAAAAGTAGCCTTTTTGTTAAGTAGAGTAAATTTCATTTTCCTTGATTTAATCTTAGTGTGTTTGATAAATTAGAACCAATCGATGTTCTTGGTCTGTTGGTCATCTTCATACCATTGTTCCATTACATCATTTTCGCCATTTTGCGGATGGACAAATGCCGATCCTGAAGCAATACCTTCCTCGAGGTTAATGTCGTATACCTCAATCCGGGGGCTAGTGTATTTTTTATCCATAATACTTGCACCTAGTTAAATTTTAATAAAATTTAGAATCCGAGTTAATAGTTAGTGATTTTCGGTAAATTCTAATGCTTTCCCTTTGAAAACATTGTAAAAATAAATAGTTAATTCATTTTCTTTATTATAAATTATCGGGATATTAGTAGTTAATTATGAATTGTAAATTGATTACTACAGATTGCTATTGATATGTGGTAAAAGCTGTAAAATGGAATAATTTACTCTGTAATATTTGTTGGAAATGAAAATCGATTTGATAGAAATCAGGATAATTTTCTTAGAAAATTAAAGAATATTTATAATAGGGAAGGGGCGCTAATTAGAAGGTCAAAATCAATCAGGGAAAATGTCAGACCTCCCAAGGTCTTAATACTAAATACTTATTACTAAATACTAAAAAAGCTCGACGCAAGTCGAGCTTTTTTTTCGTACCTAGGGCGGGAATCGAACCCGCACTCCCTTAACGGGAACAGGA
>JBEBTR010000033.1:0-25554 GCA_040393725.1 Sphingobacterium endophyticum
GGGTGTGGCAGTTCGAATCTGCTCCTGGGCACCCAGAAAATATCAAAGGTCGAGGATTTCCTCGACCTTTTTTTATACTCTTCCAACAGTTTAAACTTATCTTTTTATATTTAATAATCAACCATCAGCAAATTACTTATGAAAAGACGTGGATTTATTGAAGCTATTGCAACTGTTACAGGTCTTTCCCTATCATCGAATACATGGTCCATTCCGATGCATTTGGAAAATCCGATTCACCGAAAAGAACCGATTTTTACTTATCAAACAACTATAGCAATAATTGGAGGCGGACTGGGTGGTTTTGCGGCGGCTCTGGCAGCTCTTAAACATGGAGAGTCAGTAATTCTCACTGAAGAAACAGATTGGATTGGAGGACAGCTTACGCAGCAAGGTGTACCTCCAGATGAACATCCTTGGATCGAAACGCATGGATCTCCAAAATCTTACCGCGAATTCCGTCAAGCCATTCGTCAATTTTATAAGTCCTTTTATCCATTAACTGATGAAGCGAATGCCGAGGAATATTTAAATCCAGGAAATGGTGCAGTTTCAAGGTTGTGCCATGAACCTAAGGTAGCATTAAATGTTTTAGAAAGTCTGTTGGCCCCTTACATAAGCTCTGGAAGATTGATTCTATTGCTTAATCATATAGCTATTCAATCAGAACATTCCAACGAATTAGTGCAGGAGATTCGCCTAAAAAACGTCGTAACACAGAAGGAATCACTAATTAAAGCAAAATACTTTGTAGACGCTACTGAATTAGGTGATTTGCTTCCATTGACTGGTACGGAATACCGAACTGGTGCAGAATCAAAAATGGAGTTCAATGAATTACATGCCCCCGAAAAGGCCGATCCTTTGGATAATCAAGCTTTCACGGTTTGTTTTGCTATGGATTATGTGGAAGGTGAGAATCATACGATTCCTAAACCTAGAGATTATGATTTTTGGAAAAATTATGTTCCACAAATAAAACCAGCTTGGCCAGGTCGCTTGCTTTCGCTTTCCTATTCTAATCCCCAAACTTTAGAGCCCAAAACTTTAGGATTCAATCCCACAGGAATCACAACAGGAGACGTGTTGAACCTCTGGAATTATAGAAGAATTATCCATAAGAATAATTTTTCCACTGGTTTTTTTAAAGGAGATATAACTTTAGTGAATTGGCCTCAAAACGACTATTTATTGGGTAATCTAATTGATGTTTCAAAGGAAGAGTTCGATAGACATGTGAACTCCGCAAAACAATTGAATCTTTCATTGCTATATTGGCTGCAGACAGAAGCTATAAATGATAAGGGTGAGAAAGGATGGCCGGGAATTCGATTGAGAAAGGATATTATGGGAACTGAGGATGGAATGGCAAAATATCCATATATTCGGGAATCGCGCAGGATAAAAGCTGTATTTACAGTAACAGAAGAGCATGTTGGAAAGGAGAATAGGAAACTTGTAGCCGGGTTGGGTGAAGATCCTAATAAAGCGGCTGTATTTGAAGATTCCGTAGGGATAGGCTATTACCACATCGACCTGCATCCAACGCAGAATAATAATTATATTGATTTTCCTTCCTTACCCTTTCAGATTCCTTTAGGGTCATTAATTCCAATTCAGATGGATAATCTGATTCCAGCGAATAAAAATATCGGAACTACTCACCTCAGCAACGGATGTTACAGATTGCATCCCGTTGAATGGGGGATAGGCGAAGCTGTTGGGCACCTCCTTCATTTTGCCATGAAAAAAAATGTGAAGCCAAGGAAAATTCATCAGGACAAAACTTTATTAAAGGAATTTCAGAATTTCCTAGTCGACCATGATGTTGAAATTGAATGGCAATAAGGATGTATTAGTAAAAAATAGCAAAGCCTCTGCATCCAAATATTCGCAAAGGCTTTTCATATCGATTAATTAATCCTGATTAATTTGTAAAGGATTAGAGATTATTTGCTTTAACTGTTATCTCTGCAATATCCAAAACTTTTATTTCTTGTTCCTTTTCTTTGACTTTCACACCATCACGAAGCATCGTCATACAGAATGGGCATGCTGCTGCAACGATACTTGCCTGGCTTTCGATAACATCTTCAATACGTTCAACATTGATGTCTTTATCGCCTTTTTCAGGTTCTTTAAACATTTGCGCTCCACCAGCACCACAGCATAATCCATTGGATTTACAGCGCTTTAATTCAACTAAATCTGCATCCAATACTTCCAATGCCTTTCTCGGAGCCTCATAAACATCATTTCCACGGCCTAAATAACATGGGTCATGGTAGGTTATTTTCTTTCCTTTAAACTCATGTCCATCCGCTGGTCTAAGTTTCCCATCGTCTATCAAGGATTGAATTAATTGGGTATGATGGATCACTTCATAATGACCTCCCAATCCAGGATATTCATTTTTTAATGTATTAAAGCAGTGTGGGCAAGCCGTCACGATTTTTTTTATTTCATATCCATCTAAAACCTGGATATTCATCATGGCCTGCATTTGGAACAGGAACTCATTTCCTGCGCGTTTAGCCGGATCTCCAGTACAGCTCTCTTCAGTTCCTAGAATAGCATATTTTATTCCTACGTGAGCGAGGATCTTACAGATATCCTTCGTTATCCTTTGAGCACGTTCGTCAAAGCTTCCAGCACAACCTACCCAAAACAACAAATCTGGACTTTCGCCTTTTGCCATCAATTCAGCAACCGTAGGTATATGTATTTGATTTTCCATGTTTCTTCTTGTTTATTGATTTGTCCAATTTGCACGGTCCGCTTGTGAATATTTCCATGGAGCACCGTTATTCTCCAGGTTTGAAAACATATTATTTATGCTAGAAGGTGCCTGTGATTCCTCCATCACTGCAAATTGTCTCAGACCTATAATAATTTCTAGGGGATTGATATTGACAGGGCATTGCTCCACACATGCATTACAGCTCGTACAAGCCCATATTTCCTCTCTACTGATATATGTGTCCAGTAACCCCTTTCCATCCTCCACAAAACTTCCATTTTTATCTATATTCTTGCCAACCTCTTCTAATCGATCCCTTGTATCCATCATGATTTTTCTTGGCGATAATAACTTACCGGTCATATTCGCTGGACAGGATGAGGTACAACGTCCACATTCTGTACAGGTATACGCATCCAATAAGTTTTTCCAAGTCAAATCCTGAACGTCTTTTACACCAAATCTGCTTGGCTCTCCAGTAGGGGGAGGTAAGCTTGGGTCTAACATTACCTTAACTTCATCCGTAACTGAAGCCATATTATTAAGTTCTCCTTTAGGCTCAAGTCGGGTAAAATAAGTGTTTGGAAATGCTAAAATGATATGCAGATGTTTGGAAATTGGCAAGTAATTTAAAAATGCCAACACCCCAATAATATGAAACCACCAAGCAAATCTTTCAATTGCAATCAAGCTTGAAATAGAATCAGGTAAGATTCCAACTAAGTAGGAACTAATTGGAAAGGAGCCTACCGTATGATAGCCTTCGACAGCAGATTGCTGTAGCTTATAATCAGCAGCATTCATGATTAAAAATGCAGCCATAAGTAGAATTTCTGCAGTTAAAATTAAGTTAGCATCTGTTTTGGGCCAATTATTTAATTCAACTTGATTAAGACGTTTTAATTTTAAAACATTTCTTCTTATGAAGAATATCACACAGCCTAATAATACTAAAAAAGCTAAAATTTCAAATCCAGCAATCAGCACATTATAAAATCCACCCAATACGGACGAAAGAACACGATGAGATCCAAATAGACCATCAATAACGATCTCCAGCATCTCAATATTGATAATACAGAATCCTACATAAACAAAAAGATGGAGTAAGGCTGGAATAGGCCTTTTGAACATTTTCTTCTGTCCAAATGCTACCAATAACATGATTTTTAATCGCTCTCCGGCTCGATCAAAACGATTTACGGATTTGCCTAATTTTATATTCCTATAAATCTTACTTGCATTCTTATAGAATAAAACCAAGGCAGCAATGAGTATAATACCAAATATGAGTTGACTTATCATAGTTTAATACTTAGGTAAACAAATATAATTATTCAAATTATACTATGCATGCATAATAAATTATTTAGAAAGATTAAAAATAATTGTCGGGTATCAATAAGGTAAGAAACCCATTTAATCAAGGTAAGTATAATAATTGATACAACAAATAAACTGGTATTGTAAGGCTCATTTTGTAAATTAGCTAGCAAGAATCAACCTAAAAAAGCATTGAAAAGATCATGGCAAATAACAAGAATACATATGATGTCATCGTAATAGGTTCAGGGATTTCTGGAGGATGGGCTGCAAAAGAGTTTTGTGAAAAGGGATTTAAGACCTTAGTTTTAGAACGAGGTTTTGATGTACAGCATGTGAAGGATTATCCGACAGCTTATATGGACCCATGGCAATTTGACCACCATAATCAAGTAGCATTAAAAATACGGCAAGAAAACCCTATAGCGGCAAAGTGTTACGCATTCAATGAAGATGCCATGCATTTCTTTACTAAAGATAAGGAGCAAGAGTATGTACAGGAAAAACCCTTCGATTGGATAAGAGGATATCATGTTGGTGGCAAGTCGCTGCTATGGGCTCGGCAGGTTCAGCGCTGGAGTGATTATGACTTTGAGGGGCCAGCGAGGGATGGCTTCGCTGTCGATTGGCCGATACGTTACGCAGATATCGCTCCCTGGTACAGCCATGTTGAAAAATTCATCGGTGTTTCTGGTAATAGAGATGGAAATGCAGCAATGCCTGATGGTGAGTTTCTTCCAGCCTTTGAACTGAATGCCGTTGAACAGATGATTCAGAAAAAATTACCTTCAAAATATCCCGATCGACAAGTAATCTCTGGCAGATGTGCCCATATAACTGATCCTCAACCAATACATATTGAGCAAGGACGGACAAAGTGCCAAAATAGGACGATGTGCCAAAGAGGTTGCCCATTCGGCGGCTACTTTAGTTCAAATGCTTCAACATTACCCTGGGCAGCAAAAACCGGAAATCTAACGATAAGACCCAATTCTATTGTTGAGTCTATAATTTATGATGATAAATCTCAAAAAGCCAGCGGGGTCCGAATTATTGATGCCGAGTCGCAGCAGTCTTATGAATATTTCGCAAAAGTAATTTTTGTAAATGCTTCAACAATTGCAAGCAACCAGATTTTATTGAATTCGAAATCATCTAGATTTCCCAATGGATTAGGTAATGACTCAGGCCTTTTAGGTAAATATATTGCTTTCCATAATTATTTAGGTTCAATATCCGCGACGATTGATGGTTTTGAAGAAAACTATTATTACGGTAGACGACCAACTCAACCTATTATTCCGAATTTCCGGAATGTTAAAAAACAGGAGATGGATTTCATGCGAGGATACGCTTCATTTTTTGGGGCTTACCGAGGTCGCGGTGTAGCATCAGAACAGCAGGTAGGAGGGGCATTTAAGGATAGTCTTTCTGAAGTTGGTGGATGGGGAATAGGAATGATGATGCAGGGAGAAACTATACCTAAGGAAGATAATCATGTGCGACTAAGTGCAGACCTTAAGGATAAATTCGGAATGGCACAAGTTATATTTAATGTTGGATATGATGATAATGATCAAAAAAGTATGGAGGATTTTCTGAATCAAGGATCTGAAATGTTGGAATTTATCGGAGCTAAGAACATCAGTCAGCATAATAGCAAACAGAACCCAGGCCTTGATATTCATGAAATGGGTGGTGCAAGGATGGGGCTAGACCCTAAAACATCCATCCTGAATAAGTGGAATCAAATACACGATTGTAAGAATGTATTTGTTACGGATGGAGCGAGCATGACGTCGACAGGTACTCAAAATCCATCATTGACTTTCATGGCATTAACGGCAAGAGCCGCAAATTTTGCGATGAATGAAATGAAAAAAGGTAACCTTTAACCGTAAAGATTTTAAGCATAAAAAAAGGATCAACCCCAATAGTTGATCCTTCTTTTATGCTATAAACGCTAAGAATTATTTCTTAGGAGCAGCAGCTGGTGCAGCAGTAGCACTAACGCCTAATTTCGCTTTAATGTCTGCAGTTAAATCATCACCACCACCGAAGTAAGGAACTCCACCGTTGGAAATGTCTAATACATACGCATAACCTTTTTCTTTAGCTACGGTATTGATCGCATTCATTACTTTTTGCTCTATAGGAGCGTATAATTCTTGTTGCTTTTTACCAATTTCTTCTTGTGCAGCTTGTTGAACGCCTTGGATACGAGTTTCCATTTCACGCATTTTAGTAGCGATTGTTTGAACCTCAGCATCTACAGTTTCTTTATTTGCCTCGCTGCGGTTTCTCAACTTCTCGTTCGCATTATTTTGTTCTTTTTGATACTCACTGATCATACCTTGAATTTCCTTTTGCTTTGTATCGCTTAAGGTCTTCATTTGTGTTTCAGCAGCTTTGAACTCATTAGTAGACTGAACAATTTCCGCTGTGTTGATGTGTCCGATTTTTTGTTGTGCGTTGGCAGCACTTCCTGCCATTAAAATTCCAGTTGCTAATACTACACTTTTCAATAAATTTTTCATGCTTTTTTTGTTAGTCTTATATTTTCTGATATAAGGAATTTTTCTTGTTTTTATGTTTAAATAATAAAATTTGTTCGCAATAATAATAAAAAATATTAATTCGCTAAAGAAGGATTAGGTTTCAATCCTAATTTAGTGACAACATCGTTACTTTTGTCTAAGCTTGGATTTGCATAAAGAAATGTTGATTCGCTCCTTTTATCCATAATGAAATCAAATTGTCCAGCTGATGCTACGTCTTGAATTGCTTTCGTAACTCTTGCCTGAATTGGCTTCATCAAATTTTCACGTTGTTTAAATAAGTCTCCTTCCATTCCAAATTTAGAACGTTGGAATTCCTTAACTGCTTTTTCTTTATTTACGATTTCATCTTCACGACGTCTACGCATATCCGCATTTAAATTACCTTGTTCTTTCTGGTATGCTTGATACATACGTTCGATTTCATCGTATTGTCTGTCAACTTCTGCCTGCCATTGTTTGGATTGATCATCCAACTGTTTCAACGCTGAGTTGTACTCAGGAATATGTTTCATAACATACTCTGAATCTACATATGCTAATTTTTGGGCAAAGGACACTGAGCCCATAACGGTTAACATCACGATCAATATTGCTATTCTTTTCATCGACATATTATTTTTTTAATTCTATGATAAGACAATCCAATTGTTAAAAAGTTTAATTAGAACCCACCCATATTTTGGATAATACTGAATGTGAAGTTTTGTTTCCAACGATCAGTCGTTAATCCAGGGATAGGATCTAATGCATGACCATAATCAATTCCTAACATTCCAAAGATCGGTAAGAAAATACGTGCACCGACACCCACAGAACGGCGAACTTTGAATGGGTTTACCTCATCAAATTTGTTCCATGTATTTCCCGCCTCTGCAAATGCTAATGCAAATACAGTAGCCTGATCATTCAACATGATAGGATGACGTAATTCTAACTGATATTTAGCATAGATAGGGCTACCTGATTGAATGGCAATTCCTTGTTGATTGCTTCCTGTAGATGCTGGAATTAATGCTCCATTCGCGTAACCACGCATCGCAATAATTTCAGAACCTTGTAAGAAGTCGAATCCTTGCATACCGTCACCACCTAATTTAAAACGCTCAAATGGTGAAACTGGTGCGTTATTGCTGTAATTTCCTAAGTAACCAAATTGTGCTTGTGCTTTTAATACTAATTTACCTGCAATCTTGGTGTACCATTGTGAATCAAATTTCCATTTGTGATACTCTGTAAATTTGTATTTTTCATTATCAGGAGCTGTTTCGTAGTTCATTCCATTCCATAATGAATATGGTGGCGTCAATTGAACACTGAATTTAATGTGTGATCCTGAAGTAGGGTAGATCGGTGCATCAATTGAATTTCTACTAATCTCTTGAGTAAAGTTGATGTTGTAGGCCGTACCATCTGAGAATACGAATATTCCACCATAATTATCCAAGAAATAACGTTGATAAGATAATGAACTATTAATCTGGAAATAGTTATCCGGCCATTGTAAACGCTTACCTAATGTTGCTGTAACACCATGCATTTGGATTTTTGGAATACCCTCATAATCCTCATAGCGATTTTCTAGATAGTTATAACGTTGTAATTGTGAATTCGAAATATAAGCACTCAAACCGAAGTAAATAGGTTTTTTACCACCTAACCATGGCTCTGAGAACGAGAAGCTATACGATTGATAACGCTTTCCCGAAGTCTGTCCACGAATACTTAATTTTTGTCCATCTCCACGAGGAAGAGGTTTCCAAGATTCTTTTTTGAAGAAATTACTTGTAGAGAAGTTGTTGAAGGTCAGACCTAACGTACCGATAACTTGGCCAGCTCCATAACCTCCTGAAAGCTCAACTTGATCAGACGGTTTTTCCGCAACCGAGAATTCAATGTCAGTGGTTCCTTCTTCATAATTAAGGTTCGTTGGCATAGGATTTACCTTCTGCTCATCAAACATCCCTAACTGAGATATCTCCCTAACACTTCTTACTAATAATTCACGTGAATATTTTTGTCCTGGTTTAGTATAGATCGAACGTAAGACAACACGATCGTTCGTTACATCATTACCTTTTAAGATTACATTGTTAATTGTATACTGTTTTCCCTCAAACATTTGAATCTCCAAATCAATGGTATCTTGGTGAATGCGCTTGATAACAGGTTGAACATTAAATGTTAAGTAACCGTCGTTTTGATAAACAGCAGCTATATCATCTGAGTTCCTAGTAGGACCACTTAATTTCGAATTTAGTTTTTCCTCGCTGTAAACATCACCTCTTTTAATACCTAATAAGATATTTAAGGTCGAGTCCTTGAATTTGGAGTTACCTGACCATGAAATATTACCTACATAATATTTAGGTCCTTCATAAACTTCCATATCAATTGCCACTTCGTTATTGTCATGGCGTCTTACTGTATCTGAAAGGATTTGAGCATCACGGAAACCTTTATCTTGCATCTTGGCAACTAAGTTGGTTTTCGCTTCTTCGTATTTTTCATCTTTGAATTTACCTGGTCCAAATACACGGTACCAAGCTCTAGGACGAACACCCTTCATAAACTTAGTCAACTGTTTGTCTGAGAATTCTTCATTTCCAGTAAAGTTGATGCTGTTTACTTTGATTTTTTTATTTCTTTCAATATTAACAATCACAATTTCATTGTTAGCTTGAGCTGAATCTGGCTTAGTTGTGATGGTAATATCTGGATATAGGTAGGATTTCTCTCTTAAGAATTTTTCTACAGTAGTTTTTGTCGTTAAAAGTAAGTTATCATTAACGATCTTACCAGCATTGGTATTTAATCTTTTTCGGACTTCCTCTGTTTGACTTTTACTCAAACCATTAATGTCAACGCGGGTTAATCGAGGTCTTTCAACTACTCTAATTTCTAAGTAAATAGTTTCGTCCTCAATTTTTGTAGCATATAATTGTACGTCTTCGAACAAGTTCTGAGCCATCAAATCTTTGATAACATTGGAGGTCTGTTCGCTTGGAACCTCGATGTATTGTCCTACTGATAATTTGGAAATCGTAATTAATACCTCAGAGTCTAAATATTGTGCTCCAGATACCGTTACTCCACCGATAACATAGTTTTTTGGATCCAAATAACTGATGTCATCTGGGTTGTTCAAATTCAAAGGCCTATTTCCTGTTATCTGAGCCTGCGCGAAATTGCAAATTAAGAAGGTGAGTAAAATAGAAAGTTTAATTATACGCTTCATCTACTTTTTATTATGTCTGCTAAAGTACAGCAAAGTCTTGTTAATTTTTGTTAAAAGAAATATTACGAATTGGGGCCTTTAAACGCGCCAAAATTAAAATGTTGCAAAAGTAATGATTTCTTATAATTGTTCACTAGTTTTCCCAAATCTTCTTTCTCTATTTTGAAATAAATAAATACATTCAAAAAGAGTCTCTCTAGAAAACTCAGGCCACATCATCGGTAGGAAAAACAACTCTGAATAAGCTATCTGCCATAGCATATAGTTACTTATGCGTTCCTCTCCACTTGTTCTGATCAATAAATCTGGGTCTGGAAGATCATGAGTGTACAAGCTTTTGCTAAACAATTCCTCCGTAATATCGTCAGTTAAAATTTCACCTTTTTTAACTTTTTCAGCAATGGATTTTGTAGCATCCAAGATCTCTTGGCGCGAACCATAGCTCAATGCAAGGGTTAATGTACAGCCTGTATTGTCTTTCGTTTGTTCAATAGTGGACTGAAGAGTGACTTGACAATGTTGAGGTAAGTCAGACATTCTTCCAATACTATTGACACGGATATTGTTTTCTTGGAAGGTTGGTAATTCTTGGTTCAATGAGTTTACGAGAAGTTCCATCAGTGCGTCTACTTCAAATTGGGGTCGATTCCAATTCTCCGTCGAAAAGGCATACAGCGTCAAATAGGACAATCCAATCTCCACAGCAGCTTCAAGTGCTTCACGAACTGCTGTAACACCGTTTTTATGGCCAAAGACACGTAACTCGCCTTTCTCCTTTGCCCAACGTCCGTTACCATCCATGATGATCGCGATATGCTTCGGTAAATGGTTTTTATCTATTTTATCTTTAAAACTCATTAGATAATCTGAATTTATTCATTGTATTATTTTTGACCAGCATTTTATTTATAGGCAATTTTGTCCTTTCCCGTCCTTTAGGGACGAAGTGGGAAATTACTGAAAAAATAAATTGCGGATAGTATAGGGTTTTGCTTCTAAGAATCTGAACAAAAGGAAATATTCCTATATTTTTAAGGATAGGAATTAGTAAAAATAAATTAAATGAAGAATCCGATTCGCCTTTCATTATGTTTTATGGTCCAAATATTTACAGATTTTCACGTAAAGATACAGGTTTTAAGATAATCCGTAAACAAAAAATATGGATAATAGGAGTTTAGACAATAATCTTAATAATTCCGAACATCGATTCCCCAAAGCAACTTCTCTCGCAAAATGCTGAAATATTGGTCGTTTGCTAATCTGATCAAGTTAATATCGAAAGGTGCTTTTGTAATAGTTAAGGTCGTTTTTGTGCTCAATGTCTGACTTTTTGAGTCACAGCTGAGAATGTATTTCTCTGTTCTGCTTTCAATTTCTAAATGTAATTTCATGTTCTCGTTTACAACAATTGGTCTTACATTCAGGTTATGAGGAGAAATTGGAGTAATCACAAAATTACCACTGCCCGGCATAATAATAGGTCCACCACAGCTTAATGAATATGCAGTTGATCCCGTAGGTGTAGCAATAATTAACCCATCTGCCCAATAAGAATTCAATAATTCATTATCCAGCACAGCATTTACCGTAATCATTGCCGATGAATCAGATCTGAAAACAGTAATATCATTGAGTGCGAAATCCTCTCCCTGCTTGAAACTCCCATCTGAGCTCTCAACTTGTAATAAGGCTCGTTTTTGAATTAGATAATTATTTGCTAGTATCTGATCAAGAGCATCTTCGATGTGGTTTTTGGAAATATTAGCCAAAAATCCTAAACGGCCAAAGTTTATACCGGCCAAAGGAATACCAGAATCGCGGATAAGGGTAGCTGCTGAAAGCATTGTGCCATCGCCACCTAAACTCAACATAAAAGCTATATCGGTAGGAAGATCCTTGTGCGACTTAAACTTTTTAAAAGTGAAGTCTAATTTACAAAGGCGCTTTAAAAAGCTATGAAAATCATGGTGAATGTAAACCTTGACGTTTTTTTCACGAAGATACGTGAATAACTCTATTACATATCCTATAACGGATTGGTTAAACTCTCTACCGTATACTGCTATGGATATCTCTTTCATGCTTATTTTAATATTTTGCGCAAAGATGAGAAATTCTAAGAATTATATATTCAAATAGTTCATCAAAAGGTTATATCGCTCTTGAATGTCATTTTGATCCGATCCGTCATTGAATGAAGCTTTGACCACATAGTCATGTCTCCAAAGTGAAGCCAATACAGAGGATATATTGTTTTTATTGACCTTAATTGTCAGTTCAACTTTAGATGAATTTTCTATTGGCCGAATACCAGTACTCAATATTTTGGTATTCTCTGACTCGATGATGTGCGCAACGTGGGTCAAACTGTTGTCACGATCTTCCATTTCCAAAACAATGATAGCCCCCTTATCCTGATTAGAGATTGTTTGATTTACTGCTTTCAATAAATCCATTTGGGTGATTACGCCCACATATTCTTTTTGTTTATTGACAATAGGCAATAAATCGAATTGATAAGTTTCAAGATATTGAAGCGCATCATAAATATGTTGATAATCGTAAAGATAAATAAAAGGGAAATTTAGCTTCAACTCCTTAATTAGGGTATCTTCATCTTCAGAAGATAATAAATCCTCTTCTGTAATTAGTCCAAGATATTCCTTTCCTTTTACAACGGGTAGCTGATGGAAGTGAAGCTCATTGATTTTATCTAAAGCAAAAGCAACCGTATCGTTCGGACGAACTTCGGAATAAAGCGTAGATATGTTTTCACCGATATACATGGTTCCTTTTTATTTATTAAACTACAATAAACTAAAAACGTTTAATTTTTGTTTAAATATGCTTTTATCGCTAAGGTAGCGAAAATATTAATTTCAGATAAATAAAAGATGTTATTACTCAGGTTAAAACTAATTATGTAATTTTACACAACTTTATAAAGCGTGTCATTGTCTATGGGCTTACAAGAGCAAGAGAAGTTTATTGAAATAAAGGAAGTTATAAGAAAAAAAAGTCCAGGTTTAGCCAAATGGATACCCAAGCCATTAGTGAGTTATTTAGAAAGAACCATCCACGAAGATGAAATAAACTACATCATGACCACTTATCATGATGATATGGGTTTGGATTTCGTAGATTCATTATTGAAAGAACTCAAGGTAAATGTACATTTGGAAGGGGCTGAGAATATTCCTTTAGATGAAAGTGTGATTTTTGCTTCCAACCATCCCCTTGGTGGATTGGATGGCGTTGCATTTATGCAAGCCATTGGAAAATATAGAAGAGATGTGAAATTCTTGGTCAACGATATTTTGATGAATATTCGTAACCTAGAACCTTTATTCGTTCCTGTTAATAAGGTAGGAGGACAAAGCAAATCTGGAATTGCTGCCATAGAAAATGCCTATGCCTCTGATCATGCCTTGCTGGTTTTTCCCGCTGGACTCGTTTCCAGAAAAATAAAAGGAGAAATCGTTGATTTGGAATGGAAAAAAAGCTTTATTAGTAAAGCTAAAAAGTATAAGAAAGATATTGTTCCTGTATATATTGAAGGCAGAAATTCAAATTTCTTTTATAATCTTGCCAGATTAAGAAATAATTTAGGTTTAAAAGCAAATATTGAAATGTTATATTTACCTGATGAGATGTTTGCCCAAAGAGGAAAAGATATTACCATCAGGATAGGAGAGAAGATCCCTTATACCCACTTTGACACCAGTAAAAATGAACGTCAATGGGCAGCTGAAGTAAAAAAAGTCGTTTATGCCATGGCCGATGGTAAAAAATAATTTATGCAAGAAATAATTCAACCGGTAGATAGAGATCTAATTAAACAAGAACTTACCAAAGAAGCTTTTGTGCGTTATACTAATAATGGAAACAATGAAGTTTACTTGGTAAATTATCATACCGCACCTCATATCATGCGCGAGATTGGTAGATTAAGGGAGTTAACGTTCAGGGGTGCTGGCGGTGGTACAGGATTGCCATTAGATATCGATGAAAATGATACCTCCGAACATAATTACGACCAATTAATCGCTTGGAATCCTGAAGATGAAGAAATAATTGCCGGTTATCGCGTTATCAAATGTGATGAAGCCGCAGCTGAAGATGGTGAACTTCACCTTTCTACCGCCCATTATTTCAATTTTTCTGAAAAATTCAAAAAAGACTTCCTTCCATATACCATTGAGTTAGGTCGTTCATGGGTACAACCTAAATATCAACCTGCAATAGATAATAGAAAAGGTATATTTTCCTTAGACAATCTTTGGGACGGACTTGGCGCTATCGTCCTTATGAATTCGGATGTGAAGTACCTTTTTGGTAAAGTAACCATGTATCCCCAATACAATGAAGAGGCACGGGATTTATTAATTTATTTTATGAATCACTATTTCCCTGATCCAGATGGTTTAGTCCGACCAGTTGACGATTTATACCTGGGATATAAGACCGATATATCCAAATATGAAGGAATATTCGACGGGTTAGATTATAAAGAAGGGTATAAAGTATTAAATACAAGAATAAGGGAATTAAATGAAAATATCCCTCCGCTTATCAATACTTATATGAACCTTTCACCAACCATGCGTGTTTTTGGTACTGCCAGAAATAATGAATTTGGAGAAGTTGAGGAAACGGGGATTATGATAACTTTGGATGATATTTATCCTGCTAAAAAAGAAAGACATATGTCGACTTTTGAAAGGGATAGACATTATGGGCAAAGACCTGTAAAAGCGAGATAATAAATAAAGATAATAAAAGAAGAGGCTGTATCAACTATCAATGATGCAGCCTCTTCAGTTAATATAAAGCCATTTCCAGATGGGGAATGTTGTCTTCTAAATAAACATCACTTTCGATCTGAAATCCTAATTCGGTATAGAACTTTTTAAGGTATTCCTGAGCGCTAATCCTAATAGGTACTTTTGGAAATTCATTCCTTAGTACTATAATTGCGCGATTCATGAGTTCTTGTCCATATTGATGCTGCCTAAATCCTGCATGGACGACAACCCTGCCAATAGAACTGCAGTTGGGATAAGAAACATCTGGAGGCAACAATCGCGCATAGGCAATACATTCTGTACCTTCCATCGCAAATAGGTGCTTGCCTAATAAATCTTTATTGTCGCATTCCGGATATAAACAATCTTGTTCCAACATGAAAACATTGATCCTGAGTTGCAATATTTTATACAGTTCAAGAGAACTTAATTCTGAAAAAGATTTAATCCTCCAATCCATTTCTGTTTAGCTAAGAAGTGATTTTACAACTTCAGAAATAGTCCTGCCGTCAGCTTGGCCAGCTAATTTTTGATTTGCCGCGCCCATCACCTTTCCCATATCTTTAATAGAAGATGCGCCAGTTTCAGCAATGATTCCTTTAACCACATTTTCTATAGCTTCACGGTCGAGTTGCTTTGGTAGAAACTCCTCAATAACCTGCATTTCTTCAATTTCGATGGTGTATAAATCTTTTCTGTCCTGTTGTTGGTAGATCTCTGCAGATTCTTTGCGCTGTTTCACAAGTTTTTGCAATACCTTGATTTCGCCTTCTTCAGTTAATTGTTCTGCATGGCCCTTTTCAGTATTTGCTAATAAGATTGCTGCTTTAATGGCGCGCAATCCACGTAATCTAACATTGTCTTTTGCGATCATTGCCGCCTTAATATCCTGGTTGATTTTTGCTTCTAATGACATAATCTATTTTTTATTTTCTTATTACTAATGTTCCGTTTGCTTGAGCTGTAGGCATAACTAACAAGTCATTTATGTTCACATGTTTTGGCCTTGAAAGTACAAAGGAAATGATTTCTGCGATATCTTGTCCTGATAGTGGAGTCAATCCTTGGTATACGCTTTTTGCCCTCTCTTTATCGCCGTGGAATCTGACCTCAGAAAACTCAGTTTCAACCATACCGGGATCAATACTCGTTACTTTAATCCCTTTGGAGAGCAAATCAATACGCATAGCTTTCGTCAATGCATCGACTGCGTGTTTCGTAGCACAATAAACATTCCCATTCGGATAGACCTCTTTTCCTGCTATGGATCCCAAATTGATGATATGTGGCTGTTCACTTCCTTCCATCATTGGAATTACTTTTTTAGTAACATACAATAAACCCTTTACATTCGTGTCAATCATCCTATCCCAATCACCAATTTGACCGTCTTGGATCGCATCCAAACCTTGGCTTAAACCAGCATTATTAATTAGGATATCAATTTTTTTCCATTCTTCTGGTAGGTTGGACAAGGTTATTTCTACTTCTTCAGAATTCCTAACATCCAATTTAAAACTATGGGTTTCACTGTTTGGATTTATAGTTTTGATCTTTTGGATTAATTCTTCAAGTTTTTCAACTCTCCTGGCGCATAACAAAAAACGATATCTGTTTTCTTTTGCCAATTCCAATGCACAAGCTTCGCCAATTCCCGAGCTTGCTCCTGTGATTAAAACTGTCCTCATTTTATATGGTTTTATTTTCCTCAAAGCATGCTACATCTATCCTAGTTTAAGGTTAGAATTACAGTAGATGAATTATTTGATATATAGAACAAAGATACAACAATTGCAAAGAAAATATTGACTTTTCATATGACCTTATGAACCTTAAGAACACATGAAGGATGTTAACTGCTTGACTATGAATATGACAGGGGGGGAGGGGGCAAATCTGACTATCGAAATTCTTCTTCGGGTAGGTTATTCACATCGCTCAATCTTATCCACAATAGATTAAAATACTGATTTATAATGCGTAAATTTATTTATTAACAGTTTGTTCACATTCTATGTTAATTATTAGTCCCTGTTTTACAACTGCTATTGCATGATTGTTGGAGCACCTATTTTTAACTGTTTATAACTTGATGATAGGCCGTCTTTTATTTTTATTACATTTGTTACCCTATCGTCGAAAACAGGAAAATCAAGCCGAGAAATATTTTATAGTATGTCTTTAGAAAATGAATTTAATAGTAGTGGGTCAGGTCAACCTAGCCGCGCAAATTTCAATAAAAAAAGAACGAGCTTAAACAATTTAGTCTCTGGACTAGGAAAGCTCCCTCCTCAAGCTTTGGACTTAGAAGAGGCTGTTTTAGGTGCTTTAATGTTGGAGAAAAATGCACTAAGCGAGGTTATTGATATCCTAAAGCCTGATTCGTTCTATAAAGAAGCTCATCAGAAAATCTTTCAATCTATTTATAACCTTTTTCAAAAAACTTCACCAATCGATATCTTAACCGTTGTTGCTGAGCTTCGTCAAATGGGGGCTTTGGAAATGGTAGGAGGGGCATATTATATTACCCAATTAACTGATAGAGTTGTTTCTGCAGCTAATATTGAATATCATGCCCGTATAATATCGCAAAAATATATTCAGCGTGAATTGATTAAAGTTTCTACTGAAATTATCAATTCATCCTATGATGAAACATCTGATATTTTTGATTTGCTGGACCATGCTGAAAAATCACTTTTTGATATTGCCCAAAATAACCTAAGAAGAGATTCTAGAAAGATGGATGATATCATGCGAGAAGCGATCTCATCATTAGAGTTATTGCGGGATAAGACTGACGGACTAACAGGTATACCTTCAGGATTAACAGCATTGGACAGAATGACCTCCGGTTGGCAGCCATCTGATTTAGTAATCATTGCAGCACGTCCTGCAATGGGGAAAACGGCATTTGTATTGTCTGTAGCGCGTAATGCTGCTGTGGATCATGATAAACCGGTTGCTGTCTTCTCTTTGGAGATGTCCTCTGTACAGTTAGTTAATCGTTTGATCGCAGGGGAAACTGAAATCGAACAAGAAAAACTAAAAAAGGGAAATTTAGCAGACCACGAGTGGCAACAATTACACTCCAGAATTGGACGATTGACTGAAGCTCCCTTAATTATTGACGATACACCAGCATTAAACGTATTTGAATTCCGCGCTAAATGTCGCCGCTTAAAAGCTCAATACGATATTCAGATGGTTATTGTCGATTATTTACAGTTGATGCATGGTAAAGGTGATGGTAAAGGTGGAGGAGGTAACCGTGAGCAGGAAATTGGTAGTATTTCACGTGCATTGAAATCCGTAGCTAAGGAGTTAAACATCCCAGTTCTTGCCTTATCACAGTTAAGCCGTGCAGTTGAATCCAGACCTGGTAATAGTAAACGTCCAATGCTTTCCGACTTACGTGAATCGGGATCTATTGAGCAGGATGCTGATATGGTACTTTTCTTATACCGTCCTGAATACTATGGATTGTTGGAGGATGAGGAAGGTAGATCAACTGTTGGTGTTGGTGAGGTTATTATTGCTAAGCATCGGAATGGTGAAACTGGAATCGTTCCACTACGTTTCGTAGGAAAATATGTAAAATTTGTGGACTTGGAAGATGATTTCTCTGGAATGGGAGCCGATTCAGGTGGTTTTAAAGACTTTGGCTCTGGAATGGGCAGCGCCATTCAACCTTCCGGCAGTTTCGGTGATTTTGGCGGTGGAATTACAATGCCTTCTAGAATGAATGATATGCCTGATGATGCGCCGTTTTAATAGTAATTAGTAGAAAGTATTTAGTATTTAGTATTTAGTATTTAGTAGTTAGTAATTAGACTAATGACCAAAGACATAAAAGAAAAAAATTTAGCGGACATTGTCCGCTTTTTTTGTGTTTAAGGTCAAATAATAGGATTCGTGTCAATTATATATTTATTACTTCACGTTAAAATCGAAGTATTTTTCCTTGAATGGTTCATTTTTTAAAGTGTAATGCCACCATTCTTCTTCAATGCCTTTGAATCCATGTTTTTCCATGATGTCGCGTAATAGCTTTCGGTTGTTCTTTTGTTCTTCTGTAAGATTTTTATAATCATGGTGAGAAGGTTCACCAAAGTAATCAAAACCAGTACCCATGTCGAGTTCGGTTTTGTCAACTAGTTTGATTAATGTGAGGTCAATGGTGCTTCCACGGCTATGACCAGACTTCTCCGCAATATATCCTAGCTTAAATAAATCTCTTTTGTCTACATTCGGATAAAACTCTTGCTTTGCCAAGGTATCTGCAATGTCCAATGCCCATTCCTTAAAATTATTTACCGCCTTTTGTGGTCTATAAGCGTCAAAAACTTTGATCCCTAATCCTATACTGTTGAGTTCTTTTTGTATAGCCACCATGGCTACAGCGGCTTCTTTGCTAATATAAACATTGTCAGATTCATAACCGGTTACGGGTTTTCCCAAAAAATTGTGGTTGCCATGATAACGTAGGTCTATTTCTATGTTGGGAATAAGCTTTTTTAAATTGACAAAGGAAGCTGGAATATCCTTTTTTACAGAACATGACATCAGAAAAATAAAGTATATGAAAGCAATATTGAGAAAAATATTTTTAGTCATGTTACTTGAATTTAGTAATTAGCATTAAAGTTTATATTGTATAATGGCTACCCATTGTTAGTTGTCAATTTTGATCTGAATATAATAAAAGTTACCAAAGAATAATGTGGAAGTATCATTTCTATAGTATGGATATTTTTGGAAATGTGCTTTCAAATTGTTTTTCGAAGGCCTATATTTAAAAGAATTCATAACTATGTATCAATCAAAATTAATAGGAACGGATTTAATAATTTAGATGAAAGATGAGAAAGGAAATTGAATTAGAAAAATGGACAAGAAGAGAGCATTTTGAGTTCTTTTCAAAATTTACAGAACCATTTCATGGTGTTACTTTTGAAGTAGACATGAGCATTGCCTATCAGCAAGCAAAGAAAAAGTCTACTTCCTTCTTTCTGTATTATCTATTTAGATCATTGAAGGCGATGAACGAAATCGAGAATTTTAGATTGAGGATTGATGGAGGGAAAGTCTACCTGTATGATGAAGTGGTTATATCCACAACTGTATTGAGGTCGGATGAAACTTTCGGATTTTCATATATTGATTACAATGAGAATGAATCGGAGTTTTTGGAAGGAGCAAAACTTGCTATAGATAAAGTTTTAAATTCAAAAGGGTTGGATTTGACCGGGGCAAGAGTCAATGAAGTACATTGTTCAGCACTACCTTGGGTGAATTTTACAGCTCTTTCTCATGCGAGAAATTTTGCATATGCAGATTCATGTCCAAAGATTTCATTTGCGAAATTGATGGATAAAAATGGAAAAAAGACGATGAACATATCCTTACATGCTCATCATGCCCTAGTCGACGGTATCCATGTAGGTAAGTTTTTGGAGAGATTTCAAATGCTTTTGAATGAAACAGATTAGATTATTCCTATCTAATTGTGCCTGTGGATAAAAGTTCTATAATAGTACGTCTATTTTTATTAAATTTGAGTCCCCATTTTTGAGGCATTACAAAAGATAAATTTAGGAGAGCATTTTGGATTTTTTAGCAGGACTGAACCCCTCACAACGAGCCGCAGTTGAACAGACAGAAGGTCCAGTAATGATTGTTGCTGGTGCTGGTTCTGGAAAAACGCGTGTAATTACCTATAGAGTAGCCCACTTAATACAAAAAGGAGTTGATCCTTTTAATGTTTTGGTGTTGACCTTTACTAATAAGGCAGCAAAGGAAATGCGCGAACGTATTATGAAGGTGGTAGGCTCAGAAGCAAAAAATATTTGGATGGGAACATTCCACTCTGTTTTTGCACGGATTCTTCGTGTTGAAGCAGAACTTTTAGGGTACCCCAAGAATTTTACAATATATGATACGGATGATACAAAAAGTTTGTTAAGGACAATTTTGAAAGAATTGAACCTTGATGATAAACTTTATAACGTCAATCATGTTTACGGAAGAATTTCTTCTGCAAAGAATAATTTGATATCCCCACAAGAATACAATAAAAACGAAGCGATACTTGCCGAAGACCAGTCAAATGGCCGCGGGCAGTTGGGACAAATCTACTTAACATACGCACAGCGCTGTTATCGTGCTGGAGCAATGGACTTTGATGATCTGCTCTTCAAAACAAACGTCTTATTGAACAAATATCCTGATGTATTGCATAAATATCAGCATCAATTCAAATATCTGATGGTTGATGAGTATCAGGACACTAACTTTTCCCAATATTTAATTGTAAAAAGACTGGCTGCGGTCAATGAAAATATCTGTGTCGTTGGTGATGATGCTCAAAGTATCTATGCTTTCCGCGGTGCAAATATTCAAAACATCTTAAATTTCCAGAAGGATTATCCAGATGTGAAAGTGTTCAAGTTAGAGCAGAATTATAGATCAACCAAAATGATCGTGAATGCTGCAAACAGCATTATTGCAAACAACAAAAATCAACTTGAAAAGAATGTATTCTCCGATAATGAGGATGGAGAGAAAATTAAAGTAAGTCGTGCATTTTCTGATAATGAAGAAGGTAAGATCGTTGCAGAAGCTATATCGCAAGAAAAATCTTTGAAAGGATTGAGGTATAAGGACTTTGCAATTTTATATCGGACTAATGCCCAATCAAGATCGTTAGAAGAGGCATTAAGGAAAATAAACATACCATATAAGCTATATGGCGGAACTTCGTTTTATCAACGTAAGGAAATTAAGGATTTAATTGCCTATTTTAGGTTAACTTTCAATCCTAATGACGAGGAGGCCTTGAAACGCGTCATTAATTATCCACGAAGAGGTATTGGTGATACCACTGTGGACCGTATCATGGTCGCTGCAGATCAACAGCAGATAAGATTATGGGATGTGGTTGCCAATGCTCAAATGTTTTTGGATGGTCGAAGTGCTGCTTCAGTTTCAAACTTTGGATTGATGATTCAAAGCTTTCAAGCGACAGCAAAGACAAATACCGCATTTGATACAGCCATGCATATTGCGCAGCATTCAGGTATCTTAAAAGACCTCTATGAAGATAAATCTGTGGAAGGTCTTGCAAGATATGAGAATATCCAAGAATTGCTCAATGGGATTAAAGAGTTCTCGGAAAGGGAAGATTTAGAAGAAAAGGGATTGGATGTTTTCATGCAGGATATCGCCCTTCTGACAAACGATGACAACGATAAAGATCCAAATGCGGATACGGTTTCATTGATGACTATTCACTCCTCTAAGGGTTTGGAATTCCCGGTCGTACATATTGTAGGTTTGGAGGAAAATTTATTTCCATCACAGTTATCCTTGAATTCAAGGACTGAATTAGAAGAAGAACGCCGATTGTTTTATGTTGCAGTTACCAGAGCAGAAAAAAAGCTCCATTTATCGTATGCAACTTCTCGATACCGTTGGGGAACATTAAATAACTGTGAGCCCAGCCGTTTTTTAGATGAGCTGAATCCTAGTTGTTTGGACTTAGACTTTAAACCACGAAGCTCTGGAATGCCAGATGATGATTTTGGTTCAGAACGCGTCCAATGGCAACGGAAAGATAATAATACGTCAGGCGATGTTTTTTCAAAACCCAAGCCAAAGGTAATTAAGACGACTTCTATATTGCCCAAAGCTCACATACCGAGTGCAGGATTTGCTCCATCGGATACATCAAACTTACAAGTTGGAATGGAAGTTGAGCATGAACGTTTCGGATTTGGGAAAGTTATTAACTTAGAAGGGAACAAACCCGATATAAAAGCAACTATTTTTTTCAAAGAGTTGGGACAGAAGCAATTGTTGCTTAAATTTGCAAAGCTTAGAATAGTAAATTAACACCCAATTTAAAAATTACATATTTAACACCTATTAAGGGTTAGAGCAAAACAAACATATGATTTTTGATTATAACAGCACTAGACCAAAGTTGATTTTGGCAGAATATGGCCGAAATGTACAGAATATGGTTGACTATATCTGCAGTTTGTCAGATAGAGAAGAAAGAAACCGTTTGGCGCAGGTTGTCATCGATATGATGGGCGTATTAAACCCACACCTTCGTGATGTATCTGATTTTAAACATAAACTTTGGGACCACTTGTACATTATCTCAGACTTTAAGATTGATGTCGATTCTCCATATCCTATTCCCACAAAGGAAAACATTCATCATAAACCTGAACCATTAAAATATCCTAACCATAATATTAGATTTAAGCATTATGGCCACACCGTTGAGGATATGATTAAGAAGACCTTGAATATTAGCAACCCTGAAGCAAGACACAAGATGACCTTGAGCGTAGCTAACTTTATGAAAATGGCTTACCTAACTTGGAATAAAGATTCAGTTTCGGATGATCAAATCTTACAGGATCTCAACACACTATCCAATGGTGAACTTGTACTTCCTCCAGACACAGTCCTAACCAAGCTCGACTTCAAAACTCCGCCTCCAGGAAATCGTATTAAAACCTCTGGTAGTAACAACAATCAGCAGCAAAACAAGCCGCAGAATAACTACAACAACAAGAGGAATAATAACAACAACAATAACAACAAGAGGCCCTCAAACAACAACAATAACAATAATAACAGACAGAAAAAAAGTTATAAATAAAACCTTCGGAAAAAGCAATTGAGCCTATTGAACAATTGCTTTTTTCATGTTGGGATTATAAATTAAACAAACCTTTAGTAAGTCCATTCTGAAGGTATGGTTGATATGAAAAAACTATGAATGCATTTGAAATTTACGGTGGAAAGCCATTAAAAGGAGAAATCGTTCCTCAAGGAGCAAAAAACGAAGCATTACAAATCATCTCTGCGGTTTTATTGACCGAAGAGAAAATGACCATCAGCAATATTCCTGATATTAAAGATGTTAATAAATTAATTGATTTATTAGCAGCAATGGGAGTTGATGTAAATAGAATAAATGAGGATACCTATGAGTTCGAAGCAAAGAACATTGATATAACCTATTTCCAATCCGAAGAGTTCAAAAGAAAAGGTGGAAGCCTTCGTGGATCCATTATGATTGTTGGACCATTATTGGCGAGATTTGGAAAGGCAGCTATTCCAAAACCTGGAGGTGATAAAATTGGACGCCGAAGATTAGATACTCACTTTTTAGGATTTGAAAAGTTAGGCGCTAAATTTGTGTATGATCCTGAAAACCACTTTTTTAATGTAGATGCTACTCAGTTAAAAGGCACATATATCTTATTGGACGAAGCATCCGTAACTGGAACCGCTAATATCGTTATGGCTGCTGTTTTGGCTAAAGGTGTTACAACCATTTATAATGCAGCATGCGAACCTTACTTGCAACAACTTTGTAAAATGTTGAACCGTATGGGTGCAAAAATCTCTGGAATTGGGTCTAACCTTCTAACAATCGAAGGGGTCGAAAAATTGGGTGGAACTAGCCATAAAATGTTGCCTGATATGATCGAAATAGGTTCTTTTATTGGTTTAGCAGCAATGACAGGGTCTGAAATTACTATTAAAAATGTATGCTTCAATGAACTGGGGATTATTCCTTCAGTATTCTCTAGATTAGGAATCAAATTTGAGTTGAAAGGTGATGACATCTTTATCCCTGCACAAGAGAATTATGAAATTGATACCTTTATCGATGGTTCAATATTAACAATTTCAGACGCACCTTGGCCAGGATTTACTCCAGATTTATTGAGTATAGTACTTGTTACCGCTATACAGGCGAAGGGTAATGTGTTAATTCACCAAAAGATGTTTGAAAGCAGATTGTTCTTTGTTGATAAATTGATTGATATGGGTGCTCAGATTATTCTGTGTGACCCTCATAGGGCAACGGTGATTGGTTTGAATAAACAAAATAAATTACGTGGTATTGAGATGACCTCTCCAGATATCCGTGCGGGTGTTTCCCTGTTAATTGCAGCACTTTCAGCTCAAGGGAAGTCAGTGATTTATAATATCGAGCAAATTGAGCGTGGGTACCAACATATCGAAGAGCGTCTAAAAGCTTTAGGAGCTGATATTAGAAGGGTGGAGGCACAACCAACTGGGCATTAATCTGAATTGTCTTTGTTTTGTTAAAAAACGCTCGACTATTTGAATAACTACTAAGTCTATATATTTTTGTGTGTAAATTAATTGTTCAAACAAACAAATGAAAAAAATCACATTATTCTCTGCTTTTGCAGCATTAGTACTAGCATCATGTGCTGGAAACCCAGAAGGAAAAAAAGCTGAAACAAAAGATTCAGTGGCTGTTACTCAAACAGAGGTTGCAGGATCTACTTTCAATGTTGATACAACTGCTTCAAAAGTTGTATGGACTGGAACAAAAGTTACTGGTAAACACACTGGTACCGTAGATATTAAATCAGGAACTGTAACTGTTGACAATGGTAAATTAACCGGAGCAAATGTTGTTCTAGATATGAATACTATTAGCTCAACTGACTTAGAAGGTGAATTTAAAGGTAAATTAGACGGTCACTTGAAATCTGATGATTTCTTTGCTGTTGCTGCTAATCCAGAAGCTACTTTTACTATTACCGAAGTTAAACCTGGAGCTACTGATGCTGACTTGACAATCTCCGGAAACCTAGTAATCAAAGGCGTTAGCAAAAACATCACTTTCGATGCTAAAGTTCTTGAATCAACTGATACTAAAGTTAAAGCTACAGCTAACTTCAATATCACCAGAGCTGATTGGGGAGTTTCTTACGAAGGTAAATCGGATGATTTAATTTCTAAAGAAATCAACTTTGATATTACTTTAGTTGCTAATAAATAATATTAATCTATTAAAATATAAAGCCTCTGATGCATAAT
>JBEBTR010000034.1:0-25160 GCA_040393725.1 Sphingobacterium endophyticum
AAAAAAAACCAAAAAATCACCCCTTAAAGAGTCTACTGTCTTATGTCTATTTAAAACCTAATATTTAATCCCAGCATTGCGTTGGTTTCTGCTTGAGGATAATAAAAATTGAAATAATCACGCTTACCTACAGACTGCATAATTGAACTATAGGTATAACCCGATGTTGCATATTTCTCGTTGAAAATGTTATTGACGATCAAATTCAAATCGATTTTCTTAATTCCAAATGCTGAAAAGCTGTAAACTGCCTGAACATTATTAACAAATGAAGGTGCTATGCTTCGATTTTTTTCTGAAGTATTATCTAGGTAAATCCTGGATATGTATTTGCTTAAAAAACTGAATGATAAGGCCTCAATCGGTTTATAAGTTAAATTATTTGATAGGACAATATTTGGAGACTTAGCAATATTGGATGATTTATGTACAATTAATTCATGATCAACAACATTGAAGTCGTCATCATAAATTGGGATCTGTTCTTCAAAATTCTTGATTTTATTTTGGCTCAATGCTGCGGTTGCTGACCAGATAAATTTAGGATGAATTTTCCAGCTTCCGTCTAATTCAAATCCAGTCCGGTAGCTGTTGTCGACATTAACACGGACAGCAGCTCCAACATTGTTAATCTCTCCTGTTGGAATTAATTGATCCTTGTACAGCATAGCGTAAACATTTGCGCCAATATTGAAGGTCTCGGATCTGAAGCGATATCCTGCTTCAATATCCTGCATTTTCTCTGGTCGAGGTACTGTGCTCATTGGATTCTCTACATAATCATTTCTAGTAGGTTCCTTGCTAGCAAATGCGTAGGAACCATAGATGTTTGAATTTTTATCCAGGAAATAGGTAACGCCTGCTTTAGGGTTGAAGAAATTATGTGTGTCATCAAAGCTGTAGTTTTTAATATCTTCATCATCCCCTTTACCATTATAGACTATGTTACGATATTGAAGATCTAGATTGAAAAGGAATTTATCTAGTCTATAGTCTGCCTTAGCAAAGAAATTAAAGTCATTCTTGTTGGCATGACCGAAATAATATTTTTTTCCTAACATGCTTTCTGGGACTTGGTCTGCCCAGATTGCTTCTCCGTAATGGTCACCTTTATATTGATTATATGAACCTCCAAAAGTGAAGTTTAAATTGTTGGAAGGTTTGTACAATAGGGAATAGGTGATACCATAGAAATGGTTATCCAACCATCTTCTTCGAACCAAATCTGTATTTTCAATCGTCTCGCCATTAACCTTTATGGGATCAATACCATAGTCATTCAAATCGCTCATTGGCTTAAACTCTTCATAATATCCCGCACCGCGCGTATAGTGTAAGGCTGAATTGAAGGTTAATTGAGTGGTAGGCCTATAAGAATAATTTAGATGAGCATGCGTTTGGGTGTAATTGTCAGTTTGATTATCGTAGGTATAATAGTTATAGCGACGGTTACCATTGAGGAATCTTTCGCGTTCAGCACCTTCAAGCCAAAGATTATCAGCATATTCTTCAATACGTGTTTTATTTCCTGTAAACAACGGTTCAGCCAATCCGTACCATGCCTGATAAGTTTTTTCCTTGCCAGAGAATACAGTAGCTTTTAAGGTGTGTTTATCGGTATACAATCCACCGTCGACATAGAATGATTTTAGGTTAGAGAAAGCTCGATCTACATATCCATCTGAACTGATTCGCGATGCCCGGGCATTGAAAGCGTATTTGTTGTTTATTAATCCGGTACCGGCTTTAATTGTGTTTTTCCAGGAATTATATGAACCGAATGCGTTATTTAATTCAAGATAAGGTTTGGTTTCAAGAGCATCCGTTTGAATGTTTAGGGAAGCTCCAAAAGCTGCGGGGCCGTTTGTAGAAGTCCCGATACCACGTTGTATCTGTATACTTTCTGTGCTGGAAGCAAAATCTGGCAGGTTGACGAAGAAGGAACCCATACTTTCAGGATTGTTGAGGGGTATTCCATTCAGGGTTACATTTATTCTTTCATTGTCAGAGCCACGGATAGTCAAGTTTGTATATCCAATTCCCGCCCCAGCATCAGATCCAATGACCACGCCAGGAGTTTGGTCCAGAAGGTAAGGTATATCTTGACCGAGGTTTTTTTGTTGGATTTGTTCTTTATCGAGCGTTTTGAATGTAGTTGCAGAATTTTCTTTAGCTCGGGTTGCGGACACGTACAATTCTTCAAATTCATAAACCTGATCTTTTAATTTTATGGAAAAATTAGCTTGATTCGCCGGATTAATTCTTAATATCTCGGATTTATAACCAATAAAAGAAATTTTTAAGTTATAGAATTGTGATTTTAAACCGTCAAAAACGGCGATTCCGTCTTTATTAGTTGATTTAGATTGGTTGTCAATGGATACAGTAGCAGCAATTGCTGGGGCTCCAGATTTATCTAAAACCCTCACGGTGATGTTTTGTTGAGCGAAGCTCACCGATACGATCAAACATAAGGCTAAAATTGCCCAAAGCTTGTTAAACATGATAAAAAAAATTTTTAATGAGTTAAACTTTCTTGTTGCAAGGGGTCACAACAAGTTCTATTTAACCGCCCTTTCCCTACGCTGGCATTATCCAGATCAGGTATGTGTTTCGTATAGTTTACTGAAACACAGGGTATAATCTCAGCCTTAATTTGTGTTGATAAACAAGGCACCCCTAATTGATAGGACAAAGCTATCATTTTGGATAAATAAAACAAAATTTATATATTTTTGTAAAAAATTCGAAATTATTATTTTATTAGTTAAACTCATTGTATTTTTTTTGTAAATTGCCTGCAATGCCGTTTAAGGCAATTTACGCTAACTTAAAAAAAACAGAAATATTTTTTTCTTATGAAGTATTATGCTGCCGATGTTGTATTTCCTGTTACAGGACCAGCTATTAAAAAAGGTGTTGTTGCAATGGATGATGAGGGGGTTGTTAAGGGTGTTTTCAATCCGGGTGAAATCGATGAAAGCCTTGTAGAGCAACTTAAAGGGGCCTTAATTCCTGGATTTATTAATTCCCACTGTCACCTAGAACTTTCAAATCTGTTAGGGGTAGTTCCTAGAAGTACTGGCTTGCCATCGTTTTTGTCTACTGTCATGAATGAAAGAGGAAATCATGATGCATCCTTGGAAGAAGCAATGGAAGACGCAGATAAAAAGATGTATGAAAATGGAATTCAGGCAGTTGGGGACCATGTGAATTCTGCAGTATCTGCAAAAATTAAAGAAAATAGTCCAATCAAATACCACACATTTGTGGAAGTAATGGCCATGAATAAAGAGGATGTCGTTACTAGAATAGATAATGCGAAGGAGATTGAATTTCATTTTAATTATAAACATACATCCATTACACCACATGCACCATATTCTGTTTCTAAGTACCTGTTCAAGGCTTTGAAAAAGGCTGTCAGTGAGGATAATATCTTTAGTATCCATAATCAAGAAAGTGATGAAGAGAATAAGCTTTTTAGATATAAAAGTGGTGAATTTTTAGAATTCTTTAAGAAGATGGACTTAGTAATGGATGACTTTAGGGCGCAAGCCAGAAATTCCCTGCAGTCATTTCTACCTTATATCCCTTCAAAAAACAGGCTTATATTAGTTCATAATACCTATACTTCTATGAAGGATTTAGACTTTGTTGATCGTATGGGAAGATCCGTTTATATCTGCTTTTGTCCAAAAGCTAATTTATATATCGAAGGTCGTATTCCAAAAATTGACAATTTTTTGTTGGGAGGTCATGATATCATCATCGGTACAGATAGTTTAGCATCCAATGATACCTTGGATATTTTAGAGGAGCTGAAAGTTATCCACCAAGAATACCCAGAACTGGATTTCAATGAGACGATTAAATGGGCGACGATCAATGGAGCAATGGCATTGAATCTGGAGCAGGAATTGGGTTCACTAGAGGTTGGTAAAAAACCGGGCTTGGTATTGTTGGAAGGAATGGACACTTTTAAACTTAATCCAAAAGTTAAGGTAAGAAGAATTATATAGTTTCTAATTCTATTTCTTCTTATACCTTTGTATTCATGAAGCATTGGAATATCAAGGTAACAGGCAAGGTTCAAGGAGTGTTTTTTAGGGCATCCACAAAGGCAGTTGCTGACCAATTAGGTGTCAAGGGATACGTCATGAATATGCCTGACCGCTCTGTATTTATTGAAGCTGAAGGGGATAGATTTGGTCTTGAGTCCTTATTGGAATTCTGCCAGGAAGGGCCGGAAGGGGCAGAAGTTTCTGGAGTTCATTATGAAGAGTCCGACGATCTAAAAGGATTTCGGAATTTTGAGGTCATTAAAAAAATCAAATAATCGTGTCCGTAGTTAAGAAATTTGTCAGCGATACGATGATTTATGGTCTTTCGACCATTATTTCTAGGATGCTCAACTTCGTGTTGACACCATTTTTTACTTCCAAGTTTATACCGTCGGTTTACGGGGTCTTCACCAGTCTTTTTTCTTATTCTTCCATGGTCAATGCTGTACTGGCATTCGGGATGGAGACCACGTATTTTAGATATCTTCAAAAAGTAGAGGGAGATAAGCAGCGTGTATTCGACAGCAGTTTTCTCGTCACAATATTTACAGCAGCATTATTCCTTTTCAGCATTTTTACATTCACGGAACCCATTGCCATTTGGTTAAATGAAGGAGTTAATGTTCAAGACTATGTTGAATATGTGAAATATTTTGGACTGATTCTCGCCGCAGATGCTATAGCTGTAGTACCATTTGCCAAGCTAAGGGCTGAGGGTAGGCCCATAAAATATGGGGCCATAAAATTAATCAATGTTTTAGTTTTCATTTTTGCCAACCTTTTCCTATTGGTTTGGTTGCCCGAATTAATGAAGGATTCTGAGTTTATCCGTTCATTATGTTCAGGGTGGTTCAGAGAAGGATGGCTAGGAAATGTATTCATTTCGAATGCGATTGCCAGTATTCTTACCTTGTTCCTGTTGTTGCCACAGATTTTGAGTTTCCGGTTTAAAGTGGATTCCAAATTGGTGAAAGACATGCTATCCTATTCATTTCCGATTTTAATTGCAAATATTTCCTTTATCATCAATGAAAACTTGGATAAAGTATTAATTCCAAGATTATTGCCTGGTGAAAAAGGAGATTATGATACAGGAATATATGGAGGGGTTGCAAAAATTGCGGTATTTTTAAATCTGTTTGTCACTGCCTTTCGATTGGGAGCGGAGCCATTTTTCTTTTCCTATTCTAAGAATGAGAACGCCCGTAAGACTTATGCAATTATCATGGAATACTTTGTCATTGCAATGATCATTGTCATGATTGGGCTATGTGCGAATTTAGATTGGCTGAAGCATTTTATTAACGAAAAGTACTGGTCAGGACTAATCTTGGTTCCCATCTTGTTATTCAATTACGTATTGCTGGGGATCTATATGAATCTTTCAGTTTGGTATAAGTTGTCAGATCAGACGAGATATGGGCTTTACATATCCGGGATAGGAGCGATCATAACGATTATCTTGAATTTTGCTTTGATACCCCACTATTCCTATTTTGGGGCGGCGTTATCCACTACGGTTACTTATCTCTTTATGGTTGGTCTTTCCTATTTTTGGGGGCAACAGAACTATAGTATTCCATATAATAATAAAAAGATAAGTATTTATCTTATCATTGGATTAGCAGTTTCCTGGGCTGCATATTTTGGACATTTCTGGATTGGGAATCTTTTGTTTCTGCTATTTTTAGGAGCAGTATTGTACTTTGAGAAGGGATCGCTATTGAGGATTTTAAAAAGAGGCGGGACAAAATAAAGTCGCTTATTTAAGCGACTTCTTCTGCAAAATTAAATCTTATTTCTTCTAGTACCTCTTGGATTTCTTTTACATCCTGAAGGCTCACCAATTTCATTCTGTATTCTTTGAAATTTGGAATTCCTTTGAAATAATTGGCATAATGTCTACGCATTTCAAAAATTCCGGTCTTATCACCTTTCCATTCTATTGATTTAGTTAGGTGAGTGTTACATATATCAACACGTTCTGATACTGTCGGTCCATCCAATCGTTCGCCGGTATTGAAGAAATGTTTTATTTCTCTAAATATCCAAGGGTATCCTATAGATGCGCGTCCGATCATAATACCATCGACTTCATATTCTTGCCGCCATGCCGCAGCTTTTTCAACAGAATCTACATCGCCGTTTCCGAAGATAGGAATTTTGATTCTGGGATTTCTTTTAACATCCTTAATCATTGACCAATCAGCTTGACCTTTATACATCTGAGCTCTTGTTCGGCCATGTATTGCCAATGCTTTGATACCAATGTCTTGCAAGCGTTCGGCAACCTCATAAACATTTTTCGTGTTATCATCCCATCCCAGCCTAGTTTTAACTGTTACGGGTAGATTAGTTGCTTCTACCACTGCTTTGGTCATTGCGACCATTTTGTCAATATCCTGCAAAAGACTAGCCCCAGCACCCCGACAAGCAACATTTTTAACCGGACAACCATAGTTGATGTCAATTAAGTCAGGATTTGCTGCTGTGCAGATTTCTGCAGATTGACGCATATGCTCAATATCAGATCCAAAGATCTGAATACCTATAGGTCTTTCATATTCAAAAATGTCTAATTTTTGACGTGATTTTGCGGCATCCCTAATGAGGCCTTCAGAAGATATAAATTCAGTGTACATCATATCCACACCATTCTGTTTACATACATAACGGAATGGTGGATCACTTACATCTTCCATTGGAGCCAATAGTAAGGGAAACTCACCTAAATCAATATTTTCGCCAATCTTTACTGACATCTATTTTGCTAATTTTTTACAAAAGTAGCAAAATAGATTTAAGACTAAAAAACATAAGGTATCAGACTTAGGAATAGAACAATCGCCTGACAATCAATTTTTTTAAATTTTGCCAACAAATTCCGCAATTGCCTGCATTGGATTCTCTGTTTTCATAAAGTTTTCACCAATCAAGAATGCGTTGAAGCCTGATTTTTTTAGGTCCTTAATGGTTTCAGGATCAGAGATTCCACTTTCTGAAACTTTGATGAATTGATTAGGGATTTTATTGACAAGTTCATATGAGTGATCAAGAGATACCACAAAATCCTTCAGATTTCTGTTATTTACACCTATAGCATCAATACTCTCAAAAGTATTTGCATTTAATTCCTCCTCATTATGAACTTCTAATAGTACGTTTAGTCCCAGAGATTTAGCATATTCAGAGAGGTATTTAACCTCTTCAGGCTTTAAGCATGCTGCAATAAGGAGGATAATATCTGCACCATATGCTTTAGCTTCGGCAATTTGATATTTATCGATGATAAACTCCTTGCGTAATAAGGGAATCTCCAATACTTCACGAGCTGCTGCTAAATCTTCGAGAGAACCTTGGAAGAAATCTTTATCGGTTAATACAGAAATTGCGGAAGCCCCAGCATCTTGATAGCCTTTTACCACTTCTTGGACAGTGTTTTTTCCATTGATCAATCCTTTAGAAGGAGATGCTCTTTTAAATTCAGCAATAATTCCAGTACGTTCTGGATTTAAAATGCTTTCTTTCAGGTTGTAACAAGTTCTGGAGAAGAGTGGCATTTTTTGCAAATCACTTAAGGTTGCTAGGCTTTTAGCTACAGCAACTTCTTCTTTCTTTCTAGCTACAATTTTATCTAATATATTCATTTAAATCTTTCGAATTTTTTAAGCATTAATTGTTTCCATTGATCCAATTGGCAATTAAAGTTTTTCCATTGTCGGTAAGAATCGATTCCGGGTGGAACTGCATTCCTTTAACATCATATTTTGTGTGCGACAATGCCATAATTACGCCATTTGGGTCGACTGCTGTTACTTTTAATTCGGCAGTTAATGTTTTAGGATCTACTGCCCATGAGTGATACCTTCCTATTTTTGAATCTTCAGGAAAATTAGTGAATAGTGTTTCGCTGTTGTCGGTAATTTCAATGCTCGTTGCCACCCCATGCAATGGTTTAGGCATGTTGTAAAGTTTAGCTCCAAATACCTCTGCGATAGCCTGTTGGCCTAAGCATATACCTAATATACTTTTCGTTGGCGCATATTTTCGAATCACATCCAACAATAATCCTGCTTCTTCAGGAATTCCAGGACCTGGAGATAATAAAATTTTATCATATTTCTCTACCTCGTTGATGTCAAATTTATCATTTCTCACAACCTCGTAACTTGCATTGAGTTCTTGCAGAAGGTGCACCAGATTATAGGTGAATGAATCGTAATTGTCGATTACTAATATTGGCTTGTTCATTATATTGTTTCCGCTAATTCTAAAGCTCTACGAAGAGCTGAAATTTTATTGTTTACTTCTTGAAGTTCTTTTTCAGGGTCAGAATCCAGGACGATTCCAGCACCAGCTTGATAATGGAGGTAATTTTGTTTGCTCATAAAAGAACGAATCATGATGGCATGGTTGAAATCTCCATTAAAGCCCATAAACCCAATTGCCCCAGAATAAAAGGAACGATGCTGATTTTCATAACGATCTATGAGTGTAATTGCCATATGTTTGGGAGCTCCAGATAGCGTTCCGGCTGGATAGGTGTCTCCGACCACATCAAATGGATTTGTATTGGGATTTAATATACCGCTGACCTTAGAAACAAGGTGGATCACATGTGAATAATATTGAGCTTCTTTATAAGATTTAACCTGCACATTGTGACAATGTCTACTTAGGTCATTTCTTGCCAAATCTACAAGCATAACATGTTCGGCACTTTCTTTAGGGTCATTTTTAAGGTCTTCGGCAATTTTTTCATCTTGCTCCATATTACCAGTGCGTTTAAACGTGCCAGCAATTGGATAAATGGTAGCGACATCATTTTTAATGGTCAATTGAGCTTCGGGAGAGGAGCCAAAAAGTTTAAAGTCCCCATAATCGAAATAAAATAAGTAAGGAGAAGGGTTGATAGATCTTAAAGCGCGATAAACGTTAAATTCATCACCAGAAAAAGGAGTTTCAAATGCTCTAGATGGAACAATTTGGAAGACATCACCACGTTGGATATGTTCTTTCATCTTATTGACTAAGGCTCTGAAATTTTCATCGTTCATATTTGATTTCTCTTCACCTTTAACTTGAAAAGAATATTCTGGGAAATTTTTGTTCTGAATAAGGAATTGAAGTCTTTCCAAATCAGTTTCTTCATTGTCCAAGAGGTTTTCAAATACGTGCAGCTGGTTTCGGAAGTGATCGATCGCAATGACATATTTATAAATATGATATTGAAGCGCTGGGATTTCTTTTCTTTCATCAATTTTGGAAGTTAGCTTGATGTCTTCGAAGTATTCTACTGCGCCAAACGTGAAATAACCAAATAGACCATGAGTAATCACATTGACTTCAGGGATTGGGTCAGCAGAGAAAGACTTTCTAAAGTTTGACACCTCTTCTCTTAAATTAATTTCATCCGCATTCTTAATGACTGTTTTTTCATAAGGGAGGGAAATCCTCAATTCATCATTTTCGAGGATGATGCTTGCGATTGGTTGACAACAGATATAGCTGATGTTGTTGTCACGACTATGGTATTCAGAACTTTCCAGCAATAAGCTGTTTGGGAAAGTATCACGAAGCCTTAGGTAAATGCTCACGGGCGTAGTAGTATCCGCGAGAATCTTTTTATGGTTAGTTTTGAATTTATAATTCATAAATATTTTAATAATAGTTTTTAAAAATAAAAAAAGCCCGACGAATTTCGTCGGGCTACCATTCAGTGGTTTTGGTTGATTATGAAAATTTTTATCTAAAATATACCACCCTCCCGACTTATTTAGTCAGAAGCCACCAACGGTTAGTATATAGAGTTACAGTCATCATTTCATGACAAAATTAAAAGAAAAATTGAATATTCAAACTTTATTTGTGAAAAAAGCAAAGATTTGGCTGGATTATTAGTCGTTTAGCAAATCAGGTCTTCGTTGTTTAGTTCTAATAAGTTGCTGTTCGTGTCGCCAAGCGGTTATTTTTGCTTCATGTCCACTAAGTAAAATATCGGGAACTTTATGGCCATTCCAATCGACAGGTCTAGTATAAATAGGGGCATCAAGAAGTCCGTCCTGAAATGAATCTGAGAGGGCAGATGTTTCGTCTGAAAGAACCCCTGGAATCACTCTTACAATTGCATCAACTAAAATAGCGGCAGGTAATTCGCCCCCTGATAATACGTAATCTCCGATTGAAATTTCCCTGGTTACATAGATATCCCTGATTCTTTGATCAATTCCTTTGTAATGTCCACAAAGAATAATGAAATTTTCACCCGAGCTCAAGCCATTAGCAATTTCCTGATTTAGGGTTTCACCGTCCGGAGTCATGTAAATAATATCATCGTAATTTCTTTCAGCCATTAGTTGATCAATACAAGCAGCGAAAGGTGCGATTTGCATGACCATTCCGGATCCACCGCCGTAGGGATAATCATCAACTGATTTTTGTTTATTCACCGCATAATCTCTGAGGTTATGAACATGGATTTCACAGAGCCCTTTGTTTTGAGCGCGCTGTAGAATGGAGTGTGCAAATGGGCTGTCCAATAATTTAGGGAGAACCGTTATTATATCAAATCGCATATGCAAAGGTAAGTGATTCTTACAAAGGATTTATAAAATAAAGGTTGAAGTGTGAGTCTTGTTAAAGAAATGGGTTTTAATTTGAGAAAATACTAAAGAAATGCATTAATAAATAAAAGGTTCGCAATTCAACTATTTATTCGTTAAAATTTTCTTTTAATGATAATTTTTGTAATTATGTGAATTGCATCATTTTTAATGTTTAAACATTGGTTTTTTATGAGAATTGGCAGCGCAATATCTTATGTAACGTTTATTTTACAATTGTAATTTTTGCAATGCATTTCGATTAGTAGGCATGTTTATTTAAAACATGTTGATTAATGAACTTTTAAATAAATTTACAAAATTATATTTTGATTAAGGTATAAGGTTTTTATGAAAGTTTTGAATATGCTATGCATGCATATTTAATATTTTGCGAACAAAGATGGAATTGAAAAGGTAGTTTAGCAAGTTATTATTTCGATAAACTCAAAGAAAATCAATAATCAGAATTTAAGTCTGATAATTTGAAAAATTGCAAAAACAATCAATAAGTATCAATAAATGAGCTTTTTAACCGAAATTAACAGACTAAAAACCCCTCATTCTTTTATCAATTGACGCCAATTACATATCGAAAACATACGCTTCCCAACAATATTTTAAAATTGATAACAAATTAGTTATAAAATCAACTTATTTATTACTTATTTGATAAAAATTTCAGTCATGCTGAATTTATTTGTGAAATATTTAAGCAAAGTCTATATTTGTCACCTGTTTAACAAAATTTAACAGACTCTGTTTTAAAACTTTTAATTAATAGCAAAATTTATGAAACACAAATTACTCAGCTTAATTTTTGTGTTAACCTGTCTAATCGGGGCAGCGTCAGCACAAGAACGTCAAGTGAGTGGAAAAGTAACTTCGGTTGCTGATGGGACTCCACTTAGTGGTGTGTCAGTGTTAGTTGTAGGCGCTAGTTCAGCGACACAAACTGATGCTTCAGGGAATTACAGTATCTCTGTTAATGGCAATGCTACATTAAATTTCTCTTTTGTTGGTTATGCTTCAAAAAGAGTTAGTGTTGGAAACAACACAACCTTAAACGTACAATTAGAATCTGACGAGACCTCTTTAGAAGAAGTAGTTGTTACAGGTTACGGTGTTCGTTTAATTAAAGACTTAACGGGTTCTCAAAGTAGAGTATCTGGGGATAAACTAGCTAAAGAACCTAGTTTAAGTTTTGATCAAGCGCTATCAGGTAAAATGGCGGGTGTTCAAGTTGGTTCATCAGGCGGTACATTAGGAGACGGAGTTTCAGTTCGTATCCGTGGTATCAACTCGATTTCATCAAGTTCATTGCCTTTATACATTATTGATGGTGTTCCGATGAATACGGTTGAAAACACAAACGTTTTCAATTCAGGAAACGGTACGCGTTTCAATCCATTGGCGATGATCAACAGTAATGATATTGAATCTATTGAGGTATTAAAAGACGCAAGTGCTGCGGTTCTATATGGTTCACGCGCTGCAAACGGTGTAATCTTGATTAACACAAAACGTGGTAAAAAAGGAACTACGAATATCGCTTTTGATTCAAAAACTACTTTTAGCCGTCCAGCAAAAATGTTGGATATGTTAGGTGCTGAAGATTTCATGGCGATCAATAATGAGAAAATCTCCAATGCATCTAAATATTTTGGTGGTGTAACTGAAATTGCAAGAGAATCAGATGTTGATGGTGATGGAGTTAATGACAGAACTAATTGGTTAGATGAGGTTTACAGAAATGGTATTGGTTATGATAACTCAGTATCTATTTCAGGTGGTCAAGAAAAAGCGAATTACTTTGGGTCGGTTCGTTACTTAGATCAAAAAGGTATTCTTGAGAATAACTCTTTAAAAACTGGACAGGTTCGTTTGAACACAGATATCAATCCAGTAAAATGGTTGAAAACAGGAATGTCACTTTCCTATTCAAAAACACAAAATAATGGTGTTTTAACAGACCGTTATGTCAATGGTGTGACTGTATCAGCTTTACAAGCGTTCCCAACTATGGCATTCTCAAATCCTGCAACATCAACAGGATATAACTTGGGATCGAATGGTTATTTAACTTACGGTAACAACACACGCGTAGTAAATGGAACAAACTTGGTAGGAGGTAACATTGCTCACCCTTACGCTGCTTCGGCATTACAATTAAATCAAAACACTCCTGAACAATTATTAGGTAATGTTTATGCTGAAATTAACCCAATCCAAGGATTGAAAATTTCATCAAAATATGGTATTGATTACTTAAATAACTATGAGCACCAATATGCTCATCCACTAATTGGTGGTTTAGGTATGTCATACAACGGTATGGTTCAGGACAATATTCGTTACCGTAATCAATGGGTATGGCAAAATTACGCGAACTACGATAGATCATTCGGCGTTCACCGTATTTCTGCTACATTAGGTATGGAATCGCAGTTCACGAAAGAAAAACAAGTATATGCAGGTGGTAACGACTTCAGTGATACCTTCTTTACTGATTTAATTGACGGAACTTATACCGGTGCAGTACCAGGAACCTCAGAGGTAATGTTATGGTCTGGTGGTACAGTATTCTCAACAGGTCTTCAATCATACTTTGGACGTGTTGGATATGTGTTCAATGACAAATATTTAGCTGAAGTTGCTTTCCGTTCGGATGCATTCTCAGGTTTCGGTTTGAACTCTAGATGGGGTAGTTTCCCTTCAGTATCATTAGGATGGGTTGCTTCAAATGAAGACTTCTTAAAAGATGTTGAATGGTTAGATTACTTAAAAGTTAGAGGTAGTTATGGTAAAGTAGGTAACTCGCGTGGGGTATCTGCTTATGCAGCTCGTACATTATACGGTGGGGGAGCATATACAACATTGAATGGTTTTTCAGCTACTCAAATGGGAAATGCTGACCTACAATGGGAAACTTCTAAAAAATTAGACGTTGGTGTTGACTTCAATATTTTAAACAACCGTTTAAACTTCGTAGTTGATTACTATAATAATGATATTTCAGGATTGATCCTGAATGCAACTCCTCCTTCGACAGTAGGTGTACCGGGTGGTTCAATTGAAACCAATATTGGTTCAATGAAAAATAGCGGTATTGAGTTTACTGTGAATGCTAACACGATGACTCGTGAGGACTTTACTTGGACTACTTCCTTAAACTTCACTACAGTTAATAACAAAGTAACTTCTTTGGTAACTGAAGGTGCTGACATGGTTGACGGAGCTTCTGTTGCTAGCGTAGGTAGAAGATTAGGTACTTACAAATTAATTGAATGGAAAGGTGTTGATAGCCAAACAGGGGATCCAATGTGGTATACTGCTGACGGTGGTTACAAAACATATAACCAAGCAGATAAGTCATGGACTTACACAGATGCTGACGGTGTAACTTCTGCGGTTCAGTCTGGTGTTGGTGGTTCTGATGCAAAATATTTAGACGAGTCAGGTTTACCTAAATACTATGGCGGTTTAGATAACAACTTCACTTATAAAAATATTGATTTCGGATTCTCATTAGTTTACACTGGTGGATTCAGTATCTATAATTCAACAAGAGCATCATTGTTATCAAACTATTTTGTAAACAATGGTTCGGAGATCTTAGACAGATGGACTACACCGGGACAACAAACAAATGTTCCTAAATTATACATGACTGAAACTGCGGCAAATCAAACCTCAACTCGTTTCTTGGAAAAAGGTGATTTCTTACGTATGCGTACTATTAGCTTAGGATACACATTCAAAGATCTTTCTAGATGGGGTATCAGTAACTTGAGATTATATGGTCAAGTTTACAATGCTTTTGTTATCACTGGTTACTCAGGTCAAGATCCAGAGGTTAGTTTGAACAGAAATAATACCAACATCGCTATTGGTGTTGATAATAGATCAGTTCCTCAACCTAGAACTTATACACTTGGTTTAAACATTTCATTACAATAAGAATAAGATGAAAAACATTAAGAAATATTTTGCATGTATCTTGGTTGCATCGGCAACATTTGTATCGTGTGAAAATCAAATTTTTGAAGAACCTTATGCAAGCTTATCACCCGCAGATATCTTTTCAGATCCTAGCCGTGTTGAAAAAGCAGCAGTAGGTATGTATGATGCATTGCAAAATCCTGAATATTTAGGCGGACGTGCGTTAATTTATGCAGACATAAGAGGTATCGATTGTGGTAACCCGACATATTTTGGTGATATTCCAAGTTTTACTTCATTAAATTCTAGTAACGGAACAGTAGCTTTAGCATGGACCGCAGCTTATAGAACTATCAATGAGTCTAACTTATTTGTTAAAAATATTACTGCAAATTCTGGAGTGGTTTCAGCTGAGAAGGAAAAGCAATTTATTGCTGAGGCGAAATTCATTAGGTCATTATCCTATTTCTATTTGGTTAACCTTTGGGCGCAACCTTATGGATTTACAGCTGGAGCTACTCACTTAGGAGTTCCATTGGTATTGACATCAAGTGATGCTCCATTCTCTCCAGAGAACCAAATTCCAAGAAACACTGTTAAAGAGGTGTATGATCAAATGATCAAAGATCTTGAAGAAGCAGTTGTAGATTTGCCAGCATCATCAGCAACACCAACATTAAGTTCAGTTGCCCGTGCTACAAAAGGAGCGGCATATGGTTTATTGGCAAGAATTAACTTGTACAAAAAAGATTATGCAAAAGCATTAGAGTATGCTAATAAAGTTGAAGCGTTAAATGTATTCAAATTGAATGCTTCGCCAGCGGAAGGATTTGACACCTACATTACTCCTGAGAATATTTTCTCAGTGGCACACAATGGTGGAGATAACCCGAATACCAACCACGCATTAGGGCAACACTATGCGCCAACACAAAGAGCGGATATTCAAATCGATCCTAAATATGTAGCTTTAATGAGCGCTACAGATTTAAGACGTACTGAATTGGTTAAAGAAGCAAATGGTGCATTCTGGACTGCTAAATATACAAGAGTTTCTGACTGGGCGCCAATCTTGCGTTATTCTGAGATTTTGTTAATTAAAGCTGAAGCTTTGGCAAATATCGCTTCAGGCGTTGATGCAAATGCAGTTGCTTTAGTTAATCAAGTTCGTACTAGATCAAAAGCTACAGCAATCGCTCCTGCTACAAAAGCAGAGTTAGTAGCAGCTATTTTGAATGAGAGAAGAATTGAATTAGCGTTTGAAGGACAAGGGTTATTTGAATTCCTACGTACTGGAAGAAACCTTCCAGCTCATAGCGTAGTTCCTGAATACAAATTCGGAAACGGGTTGTTAGTATTCCCTTTACCTTTGAATGATGTTCAAAGAAATCCAAATTTAGTACAAAACGAAGGTTATTAAGATAGCTATCGACTAAATTCATTGCCTTATAAAAGGTGATGTAGTATAAGAAAGGCCGGGTAAATCTATTTACTCGGCCTTTTTGTTTCCAATTACATAAAATCGAGGTAATTATGTGCTTTGATTTTTTTGTCGAAAAACAAACAGAATTACCTTTAATCCCTTCTTTGTCGAATCGTCTTAAGCCTCCATTCTTTTGTGATTCGCATTAACCCTTTTCTCAAAAACCTTGATACAATTTGTTTTTAAAGTTGCTTAGTTATGATATTTAATTGTGTATTAGTTTATAAAATATCATATAATAATATTATTACATAGAAATATTATAAAAAATCAATTAATTACATTAGAATTCAGCAAGTTATAAACTTTATTGTTTTAAATGATAAAACATATTTTTATATGTTAAAAAAATTAAACAATTTTACAATAATTGCTGATGACTTAAAGTAAAACGAACCAAATTGTAATACATTCATCAAAAACATTAAATAAATTATCTTTTAACTAAACAAATAATTTATGAAACAAAATGTACTCACACTTTTTGTGGTGTTTATTTGCATGATTATGCATTCAAATGCGCAGATTCAGGAGGTTACTGGGAGGGTAACTTCCAAAAATGATGGAACATCCTTAGCGGGGGTATCTGTTATACTTGTAGGAACAAATATTGGAACTCAAACAGATGCTTCAGGAAATTATTCCATTCAAGCTAGTAAAGATGCTGTCTTGAGTTTTACATTACTTGGTTACTCTGCATAGCGAATTAATTTAGGTAATCGGACACGATTAGATGTCGAAATGATTTCGGACGAGATGGAGTTAGATGAAGTGGTTGTAGTGGGTTATGGAACTGTTCTTCGGAAGAATTTGACGACTGCGGTTTCGTCAGTAGGAGAGCGGGACATTAAAGATATTCCAGTTCCCAACATTCAACAAGCATTACAGGGAAAAGCTGCGGGAGTTCAAATCTTATCTGGTGGTGGTCGACCAGGATCACCGATTTAAGTTCAAATCAGGGGGCGCGCTTCCATCAATGCTGGTAATAATCCGCTTTATGTGGTTGATGGTGTTATATTGCCATCCAACAATTCCGCTACACCAGGTTCAGCCGGTGCAGGTATTTCTCCGATAGCGAATTTAAATTCTGAAGACATCGTTTCTGTTGAGATTTTAAAGGACTCTGCTGCTGCTGCCATCTATGGATCTCGCGGTTCAAATGGGGTTGTGTTGATTACAACTAAAGGGGGCAACAAATTTGGAAAATCACAGATTGCCTTAAATACCTATTCAGGTTATCAATCCGTAACCCAGAAAAAGGAATTGTTGAATGCCTCAACTTACCGATCACTATATAATGAGGCCTTGGTGAATTCTGGATTAGCAAAATTATTCTCCGATGCGGAGGTATCATCTCCTAAAGATGATGTGAACTGGATAGATGAAGTGTTGAATAAAAATTCGAAGGTTAATTCCGTACAGCTTTCCATAACCTCTGGGGGGAATGAGAAAACCCAGTTTTATACTTCCTTTAATTATTTAAATCAAGATCGAATGTTGCTGAAAGGAAATTTTAAAAGGTATGCCTTGAGAGGAAATATAACGCATGAAATCAATGATTTTATAACGTTGGGTTCCAATACGGCGCTTTCAAGAACTAACAGAATTGAAACGCCGGTTGATAATAGCATTTTTTCTCCATTCCCAAGATCCTTGGTTGCAAGACCCGATCAACCTATCTATAATGCTGACGGTACTTTTGCTACCAATAGCTATAATAATCCATTGCATATGTTTCAAAGTGAAAACTATGTCAATCTTTCGAATATTTTTAATTCATCATTTCTAGAATTCAAAATTTTACCGGAGTTAAAATTTAAGACTGCAGTAAGTTTAGATTATACCTATTTGGATCAACGGGTTTATGAGCCAATTACTTCCTTGGCTGGAAAGGGAAGTAACGGATTGGGTCAATCTGGATATATTCAAACTAGAAATTTGTTGACTACCCAAACTTTGTCTTATGACAAATCCTTTGTTGACGACAAGTTGACTTTAAATGCAATTGCAGTTTATGAATATCAAAAAAATGAAAGAGAAAATAACCGCGTTGACGGTAATAATTTTCCCTCAGATTTGACACCATATATTACTTCGGCAGCCTCTATTTCAGGAGGAACTGCCAATATCACGGAATATGCTATGGCATCAGCATTAGCTCGTGTAAATCTTGCTTGGGAAGATAAATATCTATTGTCTGCGTCCATCAGGCGTGATGGGTCATCCAAGTTCCCTAAATCCGGTCGATTTGGATATTTTCCATCGATGTCGGTAGGACGGATTTTGAATCAAGAGAATTTCATGAAATCAATAGCGCAGATTTCATTATTGAAATTACGCGCTTCATACGGTTCTACGGGTAATCAGGAGGGTATTGGTAATTATGCTTTCAGAAGAACCATTGCTGGAGGATACAACTATTTAGATTTACCGCGCTTTGCATTAAATACGATTGGTTCGCCAAATCTGAAATGGGAATCAACTGATCAATTTGATATCGGTATAGATTTAGGACTTTTCAACAGCAGGTTGGAAATTTCTGCGGATTATTTCAGCAAAAAGACAAAAGACCTCTTGATCAATAGACCAATTCCTTCAACAACAGGATTCAATACTATATTAGAAAATATAGGAAATATGGATGGTTCTGGATTTGATTTTCAGATTACTAGCCGTAATTTTCAAAAATCTAACTTTAATTGGACCAGCTCCTTAAATATCTCAACGTATAAGAATGAAATTACAAAACTATATAATGATCAACCTATCGATCAAGGTTTTGTCGTACGTCAAGCCGTTGGGCAACCCTTAGGGGCTTTTTTCCTGATAAAATCAAAAGGAGTTGATAGAGAAACTGGTGATATGCTTTATGAAGATCTAGACGAATCAGGTGCCATTACCTTCGCGGATAGACAGTTTGTAGGTAATCCACTTCCAAAATTCTATGGAGGATTTACCAATAATTTTTCCTATAAAAATATTGATCTGACTGTTTTCTTTCAATACAGCTATGGTAATGATATCTATAATATAGGTGCAGAGGGAACTGGGGGTTATGGAAATATGGGGGCTATAGCATCCGGATCATCTCCTGCCACGAATATGTTTAAAGAGTATTACCACCAACGATGGACTCCGGAGAATAAAGATGCTAAATATCCTAGAGCAGTTGGCGGATCTCAAGGAACCTTCAATACGCAGCGGTCCTCCAGGTATTTGGAAGATGGATCATTTTTAAGGTTGAAAACGCTGACTTTAGGCTATAATCTCCCTAAATCATTTATTCAAAAGGCTAAATTTTCAAATGTAAGAATTTATGCAAGTGCCTATAATCTATTTACTTTTACCAAATACAGCGGATTTGATCCAGAGGTCAGCAGTGAATTATCGGTTTCAGGCTTGGGGGTTGATCAGAGTTCAATTCCGCAAATGAGGACTTTTATGTTTGGAATTAATTTAGGGATTTAAAAAAAGATTTGTGATGAAAAATAGAATATTGAAAGCGCTGGCAATTCTAGCGGTGACGGCAGGAATTATATCCTGTGATAATAAATTGGAGCTTTTACCTTATGATGCTGTTTCTCCCGATAAGGTTGCTGCACCAGAGGGATTGAAATTATTGAATGGTATTTATGATGCTTTTCAAAATGGGAACTTAAATTCAGGATATGCTTATTTAAGTTATGTAACTGAAGATTTATCTGCGGATAATTTGAAATACAGGGCGACATTTTTTCAACATGGAGAAATTGATAACAACCATATCTTAGTTGAGAATGTGCTTGTTTCGCGTTATTTCAATTTTCCTTATGTAGCTATACAAAGAGCCAACGATTTGATAGAAATAGTCAATAAAGCTTCAAACATGGATGAAGCAACCAAGAATAAGTTGTTGGGAAGTGCATATTATTTTCGGGCATACGGATATTATAGGTTAGTGACACTTTTTGGTCCCGTTCCGATTGTAGAGACCAGGGATATTATTGAAGTTCCAAGAAAACCCGTTACCGAGGTCTATAGTCAAATTGTCAATGACCTATTGGCGAGTATAAAAACTCCGGCGCCATTTGTAAATAGTAATGAAGTGTCTGTTGAGGCTGCCAAGGCTTTATTGGCACGAGTATATTTATTAATGGGTGATAAAGGAAATGCTAAAAAATATGCATTGGAAGTTATTAATTCAGGGAAGTTTAGTATTGAGTCCAATTATGGAACTATGTTTACAACTCCGTATGAATCTAAAGAGCATATTTTTAAAATTGCCAATACCGTGACGGAGGGTGTAAATGCTTTGGATTTCTTTTTACAACATAGTACAATGCCTGGTTCAGGACGTGCTGAACTTCCCGTTGATGAAAGTTTAATTGCTGCATTTGAAGAAAATGATACAAGGAAAGCAGCATCTGTTCAAGAAATAAAAGCTCCATTGGCAAATCCAGGCTGGTATTGTAAGAAATACCAAGATCCATCTGGCAATAGCGCTCATCCCTATTATATTTCAAGACTTTCTGGAATGTATTTAATCATTGCTGAATGCGATTTAACGACAGCTCCAGCCAATGCTCTGCTAAATATTAATATTGTCCGCAAGAATCGGGGTCTCGCCGACTTGACAAAGATTACTTTGCATGATGTGATCAAGGAAAGACGTGTTGAATTTGCATTCGAGAACCTGAGGTGGACGGATATGAGAAGAACTCCTTCGGAGTCTAATCCTTCAAAAACAATGTCTCAAGTATTTTTAGAGGGGAAGAAAAGAACGAAGAATGATGAGTTATATCCAATTCCACAAGCTGCAATTAATACAAATGCTTTATTGTTGCCGAATAATCCGGGATATAATTAATACCAATAAAAATGGGAGCTGTCATAATGGCTCCCATTTTTATTATAATAATGAAGTAGAATGTTAAGCCTTTGCCGCCAGAATACTTAATTCCTGAGCTACTCTACCAGCGATTTCAGCGAATGATTTTGCGACTGGTTCATCCTGATCTAATGCAATAGGGAAACCATTGTCTCCTGCGTCGGCAACTGATTTCACCAATGGGATTTCTCCTAAGAAAGGAACATGATTGTCTTCAGCTAATCTTTTCCCGCCATCTTTGCCGAAAATGTAGTATTTGTTTTCAGGTAATTCGGCAGGGGTGAAATAGGACATGTTTTCAATTACACCCACAATAGGTACCTTGACACCCTCCATCTGGTACATTGCCATACCTTTTATCGCATCGGCCAATGCAACCTGCTGCGGTGTCGTTACGATCACTGCACCTGAAATAGGATAGCTTTGAGCGGTAGTTATATGTATATCTCCAGTTCCTGGTGGCATATCTACGATCAAATAATCTAATTCGCCCCAATCTGTATCGCCAAATAATTGTTTGATGGCAGAAGTTGCCATCGGTCCTCTCCAAGGGATTGGTTGATTAGGATCAGTAAAAAAACCAATTGAAAGTAATTTAAGTCCAAATTTTTCTACAGGGACAATTTTATTCTTACCATCAGGGGTTTGGGTAGATTGAGGTTTTGCATCTTCCACGCCGAACATCAAAGGAACAGAGGGGCCATAAATATCGGCGTCAAGCAATCCTGTTTTAGCACCGGAGTTAGCTAATGCTAGGGCAAGGTTTGCTGCAACGGTTGATTTTCCGACGCCACCTTTGCCAGATGAAACCAAGATAATGTTCTTGATGTTTTTAAGTTGATTGTTTTCTACAGCACGCACTCTAGCCGTCATATTGATTTCCACTTCGATTTCCTTGGAAACGAATAGGGCAATCGCATTTCGGCATGCATGTTCGATATGTCCTTTCAAGGGACATGCAGGTGTGGTTAATACCACATCAAATTTTATTTTATTTGGTAATATCTCAATGTTTTCAATCATGTTGAGTGTTACCAAATCTTTTTTAAGATCTGGTTCCTCAACATGGCCTAATGCATGTAGAATCTGTTCTTTTGTAATCATGAATTCAAATTAATTTAACAAAATTAAAGAAAGAAGCCCAATATCTTGTCATAATGATGTTTTTAATGATTTTTGCATATTTTTACCATATTCTACGGTATAGACGTTAATATATGTTAGACTTTAAAAACATTAAACTCCCTGAATTTTTCAAGAAGAAGTGGTTCATTATAACTTTAGCGAGTCTTGTAGGAGTTCTGCTGATTGGTTTTATTTGGGCGATGTCAGTTCGGGGTGATATGCTAAATAAGGCGGTTATTAAAGTACAAAAAAAGCTTAAGGACGATTATCAATTAAATTTTGAAGTCGATAAGTATGAATTTGCTGGCTTAAGGACCGTTGAATTTCAAAAAGTAAAGTTGTATCCTGATTCTGCCGAGCAGTTAGCGGCAATTGAGGAGTTTCAAGTCTCAGTAAAACTAATGCCATTGCTGTCAGGAAATGTTCAGTTAAATGATTTGAACTTAAAAAATGCGAATATTACCTTAGTCAAGCATGACAGTACTTCCAATTATGATTTTCTATTCCGTAAAAAGGCGGATCAAGACAGTGCCAAAGAGAATTCAGATAATAGAACATTAGCGGAGAGAGTAGATAATCTTTTAAAAAGGGCATTTCAAGCCGTTCCCAATAATTTAAGTTTAGAAAACGTCAGCCTGTCCTATCAAGATTCTGCAGCTACACAAGTCGTCAAGATTCCAGAAGGAAAAATAGACGACGGTGATTATGATATTGATGTTTTCTTAAATGAACAGGAGGCAAAGTGGAATTTTAAAGGAAATATTAACCCTAGCCGTCAGACTGCCAATGTGACGATTACTTCGGATAACAAAGACGCACAAATTCCATTTATTGGAAGGAGGTTTGGATTGAAGGTGAGTTTTGATGAGCTAAGTTTTCACCTAGATCAAGTCGCCAGGAAAGGAAAGGAAAATTTAGAGGTCAAGGGAGGGATAAGTTCCAAAAACATGCGGGTTAACCATCATAGGCTTTCGGAAGAAACTATTGTTCTGCCGGGTGGCTCTGCTGATGGAGGATTTTTAGTTTCTGAAAATACAATTGAACTCATTCAAGGAACGAAAGTTTCAGTAAAGGATTTTGCATTTGAGCCTAAACTAAAATTCAGCCGTAAACCGAAAAAGATATTGGAAATGGCAGTTCATACCGGGAAGTTTAAAGCACAGAATTTCTTTGACGCCTTGCCAGTAGGACTTTTTGAGAATTTAGATGGTATTGAAGTGGACGGCGATATTCAGTATGATATGGATTTTAAGGTTGATCTTGATGATCCAGATCAATTGAGCTTTGCCTCAAAAATCGACGATCAAGGATTAAAGGTAAAGAAATGGGGAAAGGCAAATATTGCAGAACTGAACGGACCTTTTGTTTATGAAGCTTACGAGGATACTGTAAAAATGCGTGATATTAAGCTTGATGCAACCAATCCTAATTTTACTCCCCTTAGTCAAATTGCTCCGATTTTAAAGAAGACTGTATTAAATACAGAGGATCCATTTTTTTACAAACATAATGGCTTTGAATTGGAGGCCTTTCAACTTTCTATTGTTACCAATATCAAGGAAAAGAAGTTCAAACGAGGAGCGAGTACCATCTCCATGCAATTGATTAAGAATCTTTATTTGAATCGGAATAAAACGATGATGCGCAAGTTTGAGGAGATCCTATTGGTATGGTTAATGGAGCAATCTAAACAAGTAAGTAAAGATCGACTATTGGAAATTTACCTCAATATAATCGAGTGGGGAAAGAATGTATATGGTATTTCGGAAGCTTCCAAGTATTATTTTGGTAAAACACCTTCTGAACTAACGATTGGTGAAAGTTTATATCTATCCAGTATCATCCCAAGACCTAAGACAGGTTTGTCTTCATTTGACTATACTGGACATTTGAAGCCGTGGGTAATGAAGCATTTTAATACCTATGGATATATTATGACTAAGATGAATCAACTGGAAGGGGAGGAAGTTCCTGCCAATTATGGATTTTATCAAGTTCAATTACAGACAAATTTAAGACCTCCACGGCCAAAAGGAATTCCTGATTCCATGATGAATCATGATGATATCAAAGATATGGTTGATGAAATCGATAAAGAAGAAAGGATCCGCAAAACCTTATTGGAAAAATTATTTGGCAAGGGGAGCACGGAACAAAACAACTAACACATGAAGAATATTTATATCGACGATCTGGAATTTGAGTTGATGATTGATTACGAGCAGATTCAAAAAAGAATCCGTTTAATAGGGATTGATATCAATTTGAAATATGAAGATAAGCATCCTGTTTTCGTGGGAGTTTTGAATGGATGTTTTATGTTTATGGCAGATTTGATGAAGCAAGTTCATATTCCTTGTGAAATGTCGTTTGTTAAGCTGGCATCATATTCTGGGACAAACCAGGGAGATATTCATGAATTAATTGGCGTGGGGATGTCATTAGAGGGAAGGCATGTTGTTATTGTTGAAGATGTGGTAGATTCAGGTAGATCCTTAGTTCATACGATTGAGGCATTGGAGAGATTAGGGGTTGCCAGTATTTCGGTAGCGACGTTATTATTAAAACCTGAGTGTCTGTTGTATTCATTTGATAATATCATGTATGTAGGTTTTGAAATTGAGAAAGAATTTGTAGTAGGTTACGGTTTGGACTATAACGGACAATGCCGTAACCTACAAAATATCTATAAGAATATCCCACGAACGTAATTTACCTAAAACTGCAGGTTATCAAATGGTCGTTCACCATGCCAACTGCCTGCATATAAGCATAACAGGTGGTGGAACCAAAAAATTTAATTCCTCTTTTTTTTAAATCCTTGGCAATCAAGTCAGAAAGTTCGGTTTTTGCTGGTGCATTTTTAAGATCTTCCAATTGATTGATAATGGGTTTATTTTCGGGCAAGAAATTGTAAAGATATTTATAAAAACTTCCAAATTCCTTTTGGATTTCCATAAATGCATTGGCATTGTTAATCGTGCTATTTATTTTGAGTCGGTTACGAATAATACCAGGGTCTTGGAGTAATCTTTCTACATCCTTCTCGGTATATTTAGCGATTTTTTTATAGTCGA
>JBEBTR010000035.1:0-24973 GCA_040393725.1 Sphingobacterium endophyticum
AAAGCACAAGGAGTCGTTTAGAATAGTAATAATTTATATTTTTGAAGTTCTGGTCTTAGTTGGCCAGAACTTTTTTATTTATTAACAAATATATTATGCGTGTTTTAGCAGAACTTCCACATCCTGATTGTAAGATTACAATCTTTGGCATGAATCAAAAATTCATTATTAAGTTTGAACAAGGAACTTTAGAGCAATCTTATAAAATTGCGGAAGTAGATGTAGTTGGAGGAGTTAATGGAGTTTTCGAAATGCTTGATGAAGAATTCTTAAAAAAGGTTTTGGATCTATTTACTCAAATGAGATCGGCAATTATAGAAACTTATAATAAATATCAATAATAAATTGAATTAAAACACATAAATACTTCATATTTAATTTATTATAAAACTTAACAGGCTCAAACAAAATTTTATTTTGTTTGAGCCTGTTTTTTATTGATTCTGTTTTAGCATTTTGTCAATTATATATTTATATAAATACTATAATCAACTGATTTATAGCGTATATATATTTCAATACAAAATTTTATTTTGCAAGGATTTTTGCCAAATAATCCACGCCTACACTTGCTTTTTCGGAAATTTTTAAGACTACCGGTGGCACATGATATTGTTCAGCATTCGGATCAATTAAAATTAATTTACAATCAGGTTTTGTTTCATATATAAGATTAGCAGCGGGATAAACTTGCAATGATGTTCCAATGGTCACAAAGACATCTGCAGACTGGGCCAACTTATATGCTTCATTCATCATAGGTACTGGTTCGCCAAACCAAACGACATGTGGTCTAAGCTGTGAACCCAACTCACAAATATCTCCCATATTAATCTTATCACCCTCAATATCATAAATAAGATTTGGATCAATTGAGGATTGAGACTTTCTAATTTGTCCATGCAAATGGATCACGTTTTTACTCCCTGCACGCTCATGAAGGTCATCAATGTTTTGGGTAATAATATGTACATCGAAATCTTTCTCTAGCTCAGCTAACTTGAAATGTGCTTTATTTGGATTTGCAGCGAGGCAATCTGTTCGCCTTTTATTATAAAAACTTTGCACCAATTCAGGATTAAGACTCCAAGCTTCTGGGGTTGCAACATCTTCGATGCGGTGGCCTTCCCATAAACCGTCAGAACCTCTGAAAGTGGGTAAACCACTTTCGACAGAAATTCCTGCACCGGTGAATACAACTATCCTTTTCATAAAATATTGATTAAAAAAAATCGGCTTCATTATTAATGAAACCGATTATAAATATAAGAGTGAATATTATTTTACGAAATACCTGTGCTCTATTACTGTGGCTTCAGGCTGTTTTCCTTCAATAGCCTCTTTAATTGGGCAACTTCCAGTTACTCCTCTAAAGATTAATGCACCTCCTAAAGTAATTCCAGAAAATGCAGTTATTGGATTTTTAAATAATTTTTTAGCCCCCATCCCCAGTATAAACCCACCGGCAATTACAGATAATATTCGTTCTGATGTTCCTACGTTTCCATACTCGCAAGATTCATCTAGTTTTTCCTTTACTTTGTCGATTGCAAAATTTAAAATACCGCTCATAATTTTCGAAATTTAATCCTTTACAATATAACGATTGAAAATATAAAATGTTTCCAGTTGGGTATAAATTTTGTGTTTAGACTAAGATATTTTGTAATTTCAATCAGAAAAGAAAAACATGCGAGTAAAAAAATATTCAGGAGAGCTGGTTCCTTTTGATGAAACAGCATTACGTCGTTCCTTAACTAGATCTGGAGCAAATGATAATGAAGTCAATATGGTCTATGATACGATTAAAGGAAAAGTTTATGACGGAATATCAACGAAAGAGCTGTATGAAATGGCATTTAATGCATTAAGGGGAAAGAAAAACTCTTATGCAGCAAGATATAGTCTAAAAAAGGCACTTCGAGAATTGGGACCTGAAGGCTTTTATTTTGAAAAATGGATCGGAAGGTTATTTCAAGAAGATGGATATGAAGCAGTAACTGGTCAGACTGTGCAAGGACATTCTGTAAGTCATGAAATTGATGTAGTTGCTGTAAAGGGTGATGAAATGCTGGCTATAGAATGTAAGTTTCGAAATGATGCGGATGCGAAAGTTTCGGTCACTACTCCTATGTACTTCAAATCCCGAAAAGAAGATATTACTGGGATTTCTTATCACTTTTTTAATCAAGATAGACAGTTTACAGATGGATGGCTAGTTACCAATGCTTACTTAACTACAGATTCAATAGCATTTGGTGAATATTACGGGATGAATCTTTTATCATGGGATTATCCAAAATCAAGTTGTTTGAAATCAAGAGTGGATAGTAATGCTGAGTACCCTGTTACCTGCTTAACCAACCTAACAGAACAGGATAAAGCCATGCTTCTTAAAAATCAAATTATTTTAGTGAAAGACCTTGTTAAATCTCCGCAAGTCCTTGATAGAATTCAAGTACCAAAAGATAAACAAAAAGTTTTATTGAATGAAGCTAGTGAATTAATTAACAGTCCTTTAGAGCATGAGTAATAAATTTGTACGCGAAGAAATCAGTTTCCTAAAAGGAGCTCGAGGTCGTTGGAATGAGTTAAAATACGCTATTGGGGTTGTGTTCCAATTTATGAAAGGTTTCAGGACACTGCATTTTGTGGGACCTTGTGTCACAGTTTTCGGGTCTGCCCGGTTTGGAGAGGATCACCCATATTATATAAAGGCGAGGGAAATTTCTGCAAGACTAGCAGAAATGGGTTTTACCATTATGACCGGTGGTGGTCCAGGAATTATGGAAGCTGCTAATAGAGGCGCGAAAGATGTTAATGGCTATTCCGTTGGTTGCAATATTGTCCTGCCCCATGAACAAAAGCACAATCCATACATGGATAAATTTGTGAATATAGACTACTTCTTTGTCCGTAAGGAATTATTGAGAAAATATTCTTTTGCTTTCGTTATTATGCCAGGTGGATTTGGAACTTTAGATGAATTTTTTGAAACGCTAACGCTCATTCAAACAAAGAAAATATCACAGTTTCCTATCGTCATCATGGGCATGGAATATCATAAAAACATTCATGAACATGTTGATTTAATGATTTCTGAAGGAACAATCAGTCCTGAAGATCAAGATTTATTGTTATTTACTGATGATATTGAGGAAGCAGCAACTCATATCGCTAAATATGCTGACACTAATAAAATTATTAAACTTCAAGAGCCTAAACCAAGTTGGATACTTGGGGAGAAAAAGGCGATTTAAGAGGTAGTAGTTAGTAGTTAGTAGTTAGACATAAGACATAAGATATTAGACATAAGATATTAGACATAAGAGCCTAGATGGTTATTATCTGTTTAAGACAAAAGTCATAAGATGTTAGAACCGTGATAGTTGGATATTGATAATTGGGCGAGGATTTTTGTCCATCTCCTGATATAGTTGACCGGTTTTTTACTTTTGTCATTTTCATCAAATATAGTTAAAAGTGGTTTAGGAGATAACATTCCCCTAAACCACTTTTTTTCAAACTCCTATGATATTATGGAATTTAATTCGGTTTCTTGAAATAATAGGGATCATTAAAGTTTTTGTTTTTTTGAATATAGGCTATTCCAGCTTTCATATCTATTATCCAATTGAACCGATGGATTAGATCAGCTCCGATGTAACTGTTTACTTGGTTTTTTATTTCTCCTGTAAAAATGTTTACTGGTACATCCTCAAACATAAACTGATGAATTTCAATTTTTGGCATCAGTGATATTAAATTGTTGATCTTTAGTCCGGCTGAATTTGACATTGTGGTTTTGTTCAGAACTTTTAAGGTGCTTTCCAAGTCGTGCTGATCTGCGAAATTATTGCTATATAATAAAGCTCCAGAGAAGCCGGACTGCAATAGGAAGTCGGAAGGTATGGATTGATTTCCCAATATTGCTTTAATGCTGATAAATAATTGTCCGCTTTTAATGGATAATGGTAATGGAATAAAGTCGGAAGTTGTAGGCAGCTTATCAAATAATTCAAATTGTGATTGGTCGTAATTTATTTTAAATATTTTGCCTTTCATAAGTTGGATACCAATCTTTCCGTCGGATTCATAGCCAGAATATTCATTATTCCAAATCCATATGCTGTCTATTGTCGTATTGGCCACCTGAATCCTATTAACCTTTGAAAGTCCTTCAGCAAATTCCGTTGTGTCAAATTGAACAGAATTCACTTTATTGATCCGGACTGGAGAAAGTGAAGCTTCATGCATCGCGATCTGGAACATTAAATTGGCACTGTCCTTTTCGTTAATTAATGCTTTTACAATGATGTTGTAATGATTATTCAACTTGAAAGGGATAATTTCTTGAGCATTTAATACCGAAACACATAAAACTATATTTAGGATTAATGAAATGGTTATTTTAAGCATCATAAATTTCTACAATTCAACTGGAAAGTATACTTTTCCGTATTTATTTAAATCTTCTATTTCTGGTTTTTTCTCAAAGATTCCGAAAACAGAAGATCCTGAACCGCTCATTGAAGCATAAATAGCTCCTTTTTCATAAAGTTTTGCCTTAATATCAGCAATTAAGGGGTATTTTTCAAACAAAGAAATTTCAAAATCATTTTTAATTTGATATTTCCATTCTTGTATAGGTAATTTAATGGCTTCACGTAAATCAATTTTCGGAATCATAGGACTGACATTGGAATAAGCTTCAGCAGTCGAAATATGAATATCAGGTTTTATAATAATGATTAAATAATCTTCTAAGTTTATCTGAATATCGGTAAGTTCGGTTCCGGTCCCTTGAGCATACATGGGTTTATTGTCGATAAAAAAGGGACAATCTGCGCCTAATCTTGCTGCATAAGCCTTGAGTTGATCATCATTAATATCAAGCTGAAAGTAGTTATTGAGTAGCTGTAATGTAGCGCTCGCATCAGAAGATCCACCACCAAGTCCTGCTCCAATCGGAATATTTTTTAATAAGTGAATAGATACAGGTTTAACTGGATGGTTTTTTTCTAATAATTTAAAAGCTTTTATACATAAATTTTGATGGTCAGCAGATAAATCCGAGTTACTGATCCTCATCTCCAATGTATCATGAGGTGTAATTTCGACCACATCATAGAGCTTAACTGGATAAAAGATTGTTTCCAGGTCATGATACCCATCCGGTCTTTTCCTTCGGATGTGTAATCCGAGGTTAATTTTTGCGTTTGCAAATTTCAGCATATACAAATTAAATGATTTTCCATTAAGTAGCCAATGACTATTTAAGGTTCCTCGATCCTTTTATTATATTTGACGAAGGAAGATTATGAAGCAAATAAATTTATATTTATTTATTATAGTGGCAATATGTCAACATACCCTGCTGTATGGCCAGAATATTCCACGTGTAGGTTCACCATTTGTTCAACAATACAATAAGACAACATATCAAGCAGGCAATCAGAATTGGGGATTAGCTGTAAGTTCTGATGGATTAATTTATTCTGCAAATACAGAAGGCTTACTGTGTTTTGATGGTCAAGAATGGACCTTATTCAGAATGAAGAATCACGCAGGACTAAGAAGCGTTAATATAGATGGATCAGGAAGGATTTTGGTTGGAGGAGCAGGTGAATTCGGTTATTGGGAAAGGTCTTTATATGGAAAAATGGAATATACCAGCCTCACGGGTTTGGTTAAGGATAAACAAGCGCTAAAGAACGAAGAGATCTGGAGGATCATCATAGACGGTGAAAAGATTTATTTCCATACATTTTCCAAAAGTTATCTATATCATCAAAATGAAATTACAACAATCACTGCAAACGGCGAGCCCTTTCTATTTGGTTTCCAAGTCAACGGAAGGTTGTTTTTTGAACAAATACCATCAGGTTTACATGAGTTAAAATCCAAAGGTCTCTCTCCTATTAAAGATTTAAGTAAATTATTAGGTTCTAACATATTAACTATGCTTCCTTATAGTTCTACTGAAGTTATAATTGGTACGGATAAAAATGGATTATTTAAATTAAATAGTGACGGTAGTATTTCAGCATGGGAAACTGAAGCACAGGAGTTTTTAAAGAAATCCCAGATTAACAATGGCGTTAAATTGTTTGGAAATCAATATGCATTTGGAACCATTCAGAATGGGATATTTATCATCAACCAAAATGGACAGATTGTTCAGCATATTAATAAAAACAATGGACTTCAGAACAATACAGTATTAAGTCTAGCAGTTGACAAGCAATCCAATTTATGGGTTGGATTAGATAATGGAATAGATAGAATTGACATTAATAGTCCATTATATTATTATTCGGACTTGACTGGACACATTGGAACAGTATATAGTTCAATAATTTATAAAGACAAGATCTATTTAGGCACAAATCAGGGTTTATTTGTAAGTGATTGGCAAGACATCGATACCTATAAGTCCTTAAATTTCAAAATAGTACCAAATTCTCAAGGTCAGGTATGGAAACTAGAGAATATATCCGGCAGTCTCATATGCGGTCATAATAATGGGACTTTTATTGTTGAACCATCAGGGTTGCGGCGGATTTCTACAGTTACAGGAGCCTGGGGATTTCTAGCCATCCAAAACAGTAATTATTGGTTACAGACCAACTATACAGGTGTAGGCCTGATGCAGGCAGGAGATCCTCCAACTTTCATTAAACAATTCACTTATAAAAAGGATCCTATCCGCCATGCGATGCAAATTTCGGGAAATGATTTCTGGCTAAGCAACAACCAGAATGTATTTAGTTTCAAACTATCGGCAGATTTTAGAGAGGCATTGGACTTTAAGCTGGAGACAAATGGATTACCTAAAGACACCAAATTACACGGGATTTATAATGTAGCCAACAACATAGTTTTTGCAAGTGATTCAGGATTCTATTTATATGACAACATTTTAAGGTCCTTTAAACCCTATGAGGAATTAAATAAACAATTAGCGTCTTTTTCTACAGCAAACAAAATTATTCCAATTAAGAATAACGCATACTGGTTTATAAAAAAATCACATTTAGCGAAAATACAATTTCTATCTGACGGGAAATTAAAGATAGATTCGAGTTCATGGAATTCATTAAAAGGTAGGATGATGAATGATTATGAGCAGATTTTGAATGTTGATGAGAATTTATCCTTAATTGGCCTTGACAATGGATTCGCTATTTATTTCAATCACTATCCAGTACAACAAAATTTACCCAAGCCGATTATAACCCATATTTGGAATACAACATCAGACCCCTATTCCATATATGATAATTTAGAGGTACCTAATAACGAGAATAATATTCGTATTTCATTTGCATCACCCTGGTATTCTTCAGCACCCTTAAAATATCAGTATTATCTTGATGGTTACACAGAGGGATGGTCAAATTGGGATGAAATTTCTTTTAAGGATTTCACAAACCTACCTTTTGGGAATTACATATTTCAAGTTCGATCAGTCACGCCAAATGGTATTCAATCAGAAATAACCTCAGTTTCCTTTAAAATATTGCCGCCATGGTATTTTAGTTGGGCTGCTATTCTCAGCTACATCATACTTCTTGGATTGATTATTTATTTCGGTAAGAGATGGTACGAAGAGAGATTGTTAGATCACCAGAGGAGATTAAAGAAAAAATTATTACAAGAGCAGGAAGAGCATTTGGCAAAAGAAGCAGAAGCAAACGAGAAAAAGTTGATTTCATTAAAAAACATCCAATTATTGCAGGAGTTAGAGAATAAAAATCGAGAGCTTGCAAATGCTGCAATGAATATTGTATATAAAAATGAAATGCTGAATAATCTACATCATGAATTGACTAATTTAAATGATTCTAATGGTAACAAATTGAGCCATGAGCAATTACGTAAAGTAAATAAACTAATTGATGAAGCACATAGTGATGACAGAGACTGGGATTTATTTGAGAAAAGCTTTAATGAAGCCCATGAGAACTTTTTCAAAAAATTAAAATCAGAATATCCAGAATTGGTTCCTAACGACCTAAAACTGTGTGCATATTTAAGATTAAATATGTCAAGTAAAGAAATAGCATCCCTCTTGAATATCAGTACTCGAGGAGTTGAAATTAGACGGTATCGATTACGGAAAAAATTGAATTTACCCACCAGTAAAAACTTAACAGAATTTCTATTAGAATTATAAATGACATTTTATTTTTTATAATCCTACTCAATAGAAAATTATAAGTACCTACTTACTTTGCTAAAACCTTATGCTCTTTTTGCTTAAAATTTGCTAAAATTTTAAATTTATTTTGAATTTTCTGAAATATTTTAACCCATATTCTTACTTATTACTACTACAAAACTACATCACTAAGGCAAATATTATTATGTGTATTTGATACACTTAGTAATTGAATTTGTAAGGAATATAAAGTATATATAATATTATTTTTCAGTTATTTAACAATTATTTAATAATAGTTTGAGCAAGTAAATAATAAGTGTAGTAGTAATGTAGATATGATAAATTTCTATTCCAAACTAATACATCACATATTTGTTAAGTGAATAAACACTTTTTATTACTTAACTAAACATTATTTACTCAATTAAACCATTGTTATATGAGGAAGTTATTTACACTGACCTTTGTTTTCCTACTCAGCTTTAGCTGGCTATATGGACAAAACAAGACCGTTACTGGGACGGTTAAGGATAGTCAGAGCATGATTGGACTCCCTGGAGTTTCCGTTACTATTAAAGGAAATTCAGGAGGCACCCAGACGGACGAGGCAGGCCGTTATACCTTAGAAGCTGCCCCTACCGATTCATTAATATTTTCATTTGTTGGATATGTATCACAATCCATTGTAGTTGGCGATAAATCTCAAATCAATGTATTTATGGATGATGAGAATATGGCCTTGGAGGAAGTTGTTGTAGTAGGATATGGTACACAGAAGAAGGTTGATTTAACAGGAGCCATCGGAAGTGTGAAAGCTGCAGAGATTGTAAAACAACCGGCTATGTCGGCAATGCAATCTATCCAAGGTAAGGTTGCAGGTTTAAATGTAACTGCTTCTGAAGCTCCCGGTTCTACTCCTCAAGTGACCATTCGCGGTCTTGGAACTGCACTTGGAGGAAGAAATCCATTATATATTGTAGATGGATTCCCTACCGACAACTTAAATAGTATAAATCCATCTGACATTGAATCCATTGATGTTTTAAAAGATGCCTCATCAGCTTCTATCTATGGAGTTCGTGCTGCTAATGGTGTCATCATGGTAACCACCAAAAAAGGTAAAGTTGGAAATGTAAAAATTGGATATGAAGGTTATGTGGGCATGAAAAATATGCTAAACCAAGTAAAGATGGCTAATGCATCACAGTATATTCAATATTACAACGAAAACATTGAAGGAATTGGAAGAGGAACACTTTTGAAGCCGAACCAAGCAAATAACACCAATTGGTTTGATGAAATCCTACAAAATGGTACGGTTTATAATAATGCAATAAATATTTCAGGAGGTTCTGAAATCGTTGATTACTTTGTGAGTGTAAATAATTTTACTGAAAATGGGATTATCGATGGATCAAAATTCGTCCGTAATACTATTCGCAACAACAATACATACAAGTTTTTGGATAACAAGCTTAAATTTTCACAGAATTTAAATTTGTCATTCAATAAATCTACGCCAAAACCATTTGGAGCATTCAATGACGCTTATCGTCAAACGCCACTTGCTCCAGTTATGTTTGATAATGGACGATACGGAACTTCAATTTATAATTCCAGTACAGGTATAGCGGGTTATCAAACTGCAGCAGGAGAAACCACTGGTAATCTGAACTCTATTGGTAATCCTGTGTACGCTATTCAACGTGCGAATGAACTGTTAAATTCTACACGTATTCAAGGAGGGATTGAAGGAGAATATCAAATTTTTGATTTCTTAAAGATCAATTCTAGAATTGGCGGTACGAAGATTTTTTCTAATTCAAGAACATTTACAGATATCAAAGATGCATGGTTAAACGGAAATCCATTACGCACAGACCAAGAGTTTCAAGATTTAAAAGATAAAAATCCAAATGTTGTAGGCTATGCAAATAATAGTTTAAACTATAGGAAAAATGAGGATTTCAGATGGCAGTGGGAAACTTTCTTATCATTCGACAAGAACTTTAATGGCCACCAAATCAATGCAGTAGCAGGATTTTCAAGGGAGAAATCTGGGATTTCAAATATGTTATCAGGAACAGGATATGATTTACCTGTTTTAGAACAGTATTGGAATTTAGATATGGCTTCTGCAGATTACACCAAGGTACTGAACCAAACATATTATACTCCAAGAGCTTTGGCATCCTATTTTGGAAGGGTTCAATACAATTACAACAGCAAATATTATGCAACAGCCACTATTCGCCGAGATGGATCAAGCGTATTCCGCAATACAGGTGAATATTTTGCCACCTTCCCTTCTTTTGGATTAGGCTGGACAATTTCTAATGAAGATTTCATGAAAGATAATACCGTATTAAATTTCTTGAAATTAAGGGCAAACTGGGGTGTATTAGGAAATCAAGACATTCCACTGAATGTATCTCAATTATTAACAGCTGAAGGAAGTTCAAACTACAATTACGTATTTGGTCCAGGACAAGATTTAGTTTTGGGAGCAGCCTTTGGCAGTCCTGCATTACCAGTAAGATGGGAAAAAACCCAAGAAACAGGAGTTGGATTAGATTTTGAAATGTTCGATAGAAAACTATCAGGTTCAGTTGATTATTACAATAAGTTAAATACCAATGTATTAATGAATGTACAGCCGATTTTGAACTCTGCTTTTGCAAATAATTTTTATGATCATGGCGGAAAAGTACGCAACAATGGTGTGGAGGTTATCTTAAACTGGAAGAATTCAGTTTCAGAAGATTTTAATTATAACATAGGAGTTAACTATGCCTATAATCATAATGAATTAACAGATGTTAAGCCTGCCTATGATGGTGCTATTGGCGGAAGTTTGGCAAATGGTCAAATCACTAAACAAATCAAGCAAGGACAGCCATTATATGGTTGGTGGATGTGGGAAGCGGATGGTGTTTGGCAAAACCAAGATGAGATTGCAAGCGGTGCAAAATATGGAACACCTCGCCCTGGCCACCTACGTTACAAAGATCAAAATGCTGATGGGGTGATTGACAATAGAGATAAAGTTTTCTTTGGTTCATATATGCCAACTTCAACATATGGAGTCAATATCGGAATCAACTATAAAGCAATCGATTTCTCATTGTCAGGTTATGGAGTTGCTGGCAACAAAATTTATAATGCATTAAAAGGCACTAGAATTAATGGTGGTGAAAATATTACTGAAGATACTTTCAATAATAGATGGACATCATCAAATGGTTCAAATGTAAATCCTGGGGCAGATAGAGATTCATATGCTTCAAGTTATTATTTAGAATCAGGTAATTATTTCCGTATCAATAACATCACATTAGGGTATACTTTCAAGAAATTATATAACTCTACATCTAATATGAGGTTGTACTTCACTGCTCAGAATCCATTTATGTTTACGAAATATTCAGGATTTTCACCTGAGATCGCAAGTGATGGAAATCCGGCATTGACATCAGGTATCGAGCTATCAGCTTACCCGACAACAAGGAACTTCTTATTTGGTGTTAATGTACAGTTCTAATCAATTAATTACGACAAACATGAAATTTAGAAATTTAAATATAGCATTATTAATGGCTGCCGGACTGATGGTTAGCAGCTGTGCAAAGGATTTTTTGGATGTTCCATCGAATGAAATCATTGAGGCTGGAGATAGTGAGGAAAACTACTCACCTGAGGTTTTAGTGAACGGGATTTATGGAATGTTTACAGATTGGAATTATGGATTTTCATTTTTAGGCATTACTGAAATCATTTCAGACAATTCGGAAAAGGGATCTTCTCCTACAGATACTGGAGGTGATAAGGACATTTTGGATAATCTAACTTATACATCGACTGCAGGTTCGTTTGCTGCCTTATGGGAACAATGGTATAAATCAATAGGTAGAGCTACCAATGCCATTGAGTATACAGAAAACTATGGTTTAACAGATGAGACACTGAAGAACAGGTATATTGGAGAAGCTCGATTTTTAAGAGCGCTCAATTATTTCTGGTTAGTTCGTGGCTGGGGAGATATTCCAATTCAAGAGCAAGATCTCATAAAAAGAGTGCCTCAGGCTGAAGTTTATGACTATATCGAGGCAGACCTACAATTTGCAATAGATCATTTGCCTGAAAAATCAAAATATGCGGCTAAAGATTTAGGGAGAGCTACCAAAGGTGCAGCACAAGCCTTACTTGCCAAAGTACATTTATATCAAGGTCAATGGCAACAAGCTTATGACCTTTCACAAGCAGTAATTAGTTCTGGTGAATATAGTCTTGAGCCCAACTATGAAAAGATCTGGAGGTTAGAAGGCGAAAATGGCTCAGAATCTATATTTGAGATTCAGGCAAGAGGATCTTCGATAGCACATGGAATTCAACAATATTCACAAACTCAAGGCCCACGTGGTGGTTCTGCTGGAATTGGTTGGGGATTTAACACGCCATCCCAAAATTTACTTGATGCATTTAATGCAGAGAAGGATGCAATCAGGAGAGATGCGACCATCATTTTCAGAAATGAAATTATGTATGATGGATTAAAAATCGGTAATACTGAGAATGAAATGTATAATGAGAAAGCCTATTCTTCGGCTAATGCTGGTGCAGGAGATACGGATAAAAACCTTCGATACATGCGTTTGAGTGAGATTTACTTAATTAAAGCTGAAGCAGCAAATGAGCTTGGGAATACTAATGAAGCGTTAACTGCATTAAATGCGATTCGCAATCGGGTTAAATTAGCAAATACTACAGCTTCAGGTCAAGCCAATATCCGCCAAGCAATCTGGAAAGAACGTAGGCTGGAACTAGCTATGGAGCATGATCGCTGGTTTGACCTAGTAAGAACAAAACAGGCAGAGAACGCCATGAAAGCTGCAGGAAAGCCATTTGAATCGAAGCATTATCTTTATCCAATACCAGATAATCAATTGATTCAAACACCTGAAATGACACAAAATACTGGCTGGTAAATTTTCATACAATTAGAGGGAAGATCTTCTGGTCTTCCCTTTACATTAAAATTTAGTATGAGGCATTCAATATTCATTCTTATTTCTTTACTTCTGATCAGTTGTTCAAAATCGAGCGACCCCACTCCTAGTCAAGGATCTAATTTTTCTGTAGAATCAGTTTCAATAGCCAATAAAGATTTAGGAACAAATTCAAAGGGAATTGAGTTGCATCCGGAATTTATATTATCGTTTGATGAGTCGGTTATTGAGCAGGATTTGAGTTCTAGTATTCAGATTTTAAATGCTGAAAAGAGTACAGTATTAAGCAGCATTAAATTAATGGATAATGGAAAGAAAATTTCCATTAAGCCCGTTCAACCCTTAACAGCCTTATCGAAGTTTGAAATCTTCATTAAGAATACATTGAAGGGTAACCTCAATAAAACATTGAACAAACAATATAATTTTGCTTTCAGTACGGCATATGATCCAAAAGATAAATTTAAACGTATTAGTGAAGATGAATTATTAACGTTAGTTCAAAAGCAAACATTCAGTTATTTTTGGGACTTTGCACATCCCGTATCCGGAATGATCAGGGAGCGGAATACTTCGACAGAAACCGTAACAACAGGCGGTACTGGATTTGGGTTGATGGCTATTGTTACTGGTATCCATAGAAATTTTATTAGCAGGGCTGCAGGACTAGAACGCACAAAAAAGATAGTAGCATTTTTAAAGAGTTCAGATCGATATCATGGAGCGTTTTCACATTGGTATAATGGATCAACTGGGAAAACCCAACCTTTCAGCAATAAAGATGATGGGGCAGATTTAGTAGAAACTTCTTTGTTATTTCAGGGTTTACTGGTATCCAGAGAATACTTTCAAGATTTAGAATTAAGCAAAGATATAAACGCGCTGTTCAATGCCGTAGAATGGAATTTCTTTCAAAATGGTCAAGAGGTATTGTATTGGCATTGGAGTCCGGTTCATGGTTGGGATATGAATTTGAAAATTCAAGGATGGAATGAGTCTTTAATAACCTATGTTTTAGGAGCAGGTTCTACCAATTTTGCGATTAATAAAAAAGTTTATGATGAAGGCTGGGCTAAAAATGGAGCAATGAAGAATGGTAAGTCATTTTATAATTTAAGTCTACCACTTGGACCTGACCTTGGCGGTCCCCTATTTACTGCACAGTATAGTTTCTTAGGAATTAATCCAAATGGATTAAAAGATTCTTATGCTGACTATGAGTTGCAAGTAAAAAATCAAACCTTAATTAACAGAGCTTATTGCATTTCAAATCCAAAGGGTTTTTATGGATATTCTGAAAATAATTGGGGATTGACTGCAGGAGATATTCCTACAGGATATGGTGCTCAATCAGCCAATAACGATATTGGAGTTATTGCTCCTACAGCAGCACTTACATCTATGGCATTTACGCCAAAAGAGTCTAAAGAAGCTTTAAATTTCTTCTACTATATCCTAGGAGATAAGTTATGGGGTAAATATGGTTTTAAGGATGGTTTTTCATTAGATGAAGCTTGGTTTGCTGACAGCTATATTGCAATTGATCAAGGTCCAATTATTATTTCAATAGAAAATCATAGAAGTCAGTTAATCTGGAATCTATTAATGAAAAGTCCAGAAGTAAAGAATGGATTAAAAAAACTGGGATTTAGTTCCCCTTATATTTAAGATAACATGAAGATACGTTCACTAACTATTGGTTTATTATTAAGTATGGCAGGATTACAGGCTTGTCAAAATTCACAAAAGACAGACAACAGCAAGGATAGTTTATCAGTAGACAGCATTTCCTTGTCCAATGATTCTTTGATGAATAAAATCCAACAACAAACTTTTCAATATTTTTGGGAAGGTGCTGAGCCAAATTCCGGATTAGCAAGGGAACGAATCCATATAGATGGGGAATATCCACAAAACGACCAAAATGTTGTAACCACAGGAGGAAGTGGATTTGGTATTATGGGGATAGTTGTTGGGATGGAAAGAGGTTATATATCAAAAAAAGATGGGGAATCTCGTTTAAATCATATTATGGATTATTTAGCTAAAATCCCAAGGTTTAAAGGAGCATGGTCACATTGGTATTTTGGGGATTCAGGAAAAGTTAAAGCATTCAGTGAGAAAGATAATGGTGGTGATTTGGTTGAAACGGCATTTTTGACACAATCCCTAATTGTGGTTCGTGAGTATTTTAAAAATGGTTCAGATTTACAAAAGGAAATAGCTAAAAAGGCAGATAATCTTTGGCGTGAGATTGATTGGAATCATTATACCAATGGAAAAAATGTATTGTTGTGGCACTGGAGTCCAAGTCATGATTTTGGTATGAACCATCCTATCCAAGGTTATGATGAATGTTTGATTACTTATGTATTGGCAGCTTCCTCACCCACTCACCCAATTGATACCGCAGTATATAATCAGGGTTGGGCAAGGAATGGAAAGATTAAATCAGACCTCAAAAAATTAAATATTCCTATAGGAATAAAGCATAACGCCAAGGAAGGTCAAGTTGGTCCTTTATTCTGGGCCCATTATTCTTTTATGGGGCTCAATCCAACAGGTTTAAAAGATGCATATGTTAATTATGGCGATGTCGTGGAAAACCATGCGCGCATTAATATTGCATATGCTGAAGAGAATCCTCAAAATTACAAAGGTTATGGTGCGGAGAAAGGTTGGGGATTGACAGCATCCTACTCTATTACAGGTTATGATGCTCATCATCCTGACAATGATAAATCAGTAATTAGCCCTACAGCAGCATTATCTTCCACGCCATATACCCCTAAGGAGAGTTTAGCATTTGCAAGATATCTATTTACGCATTTGGGGGATAAAGTTTGGGGGAAATATGGTTTTTATGATGCTTATAGTGAAACTGAAAATTGGTATCCACAAAGATACTTAGCCATTGATCAGGGTCCAATCGTTGTTATGATGGAGAACTACAGGTCTGGATTAATTTGGAACTTGTTTATGAATGCTCCAGAAATACAGGAAGGTTTAAAGAAATTAGGATTTGAAAGTCCAAATATAAAGTAATTGGTTGGTTAGAATTTGCTCAGCCCTAATATAGGGTTGAGCTTTTCAATGATTTTGAAGGGATGAAAATTATTAAACAAATTCTTTGTTATAGCTTGTTATTAAGTACTCAATTCGTACATGGGCAGGATAACCAGGAGATGAATGCATTCATAGATGGTTTACTGAAAAAGATGACAGTTGAAGAAAAGATCGGACAGCTTAATTTGGTTACAGCAGGTGAAGCCGTCACAGGATCAGTAGTTTCTACAGACGTTGAATCGAAGATAAAAGCTGGAAATATAGGTGGAATATTCAGTATGACTAGTCCAGCTAAAATTAGAAAGGCGCAGGAGATTGCCATTTCACAATCCAGATTAAAAATACCTATCATCTTTGGTATGGATGTTATTCATGGGTATAAAACCATATTTCCTATTCCTTTGGGATTAGCATCTACTTGGGATATGGGGTTAATAAGAAAAACTGCAAGAGTTGCAGCTATTGAAGCTACAGCAGATGGCTTGAACTGGACCTTCTCTCCTATGGTCGACATTTCAAGAGATCCACGTTGGGGAAGAATATCAGAAGGAAGTGGCGAGGATACATATTTAAGTTCTCGCATTGCAAAGGAGATGGTATTAGGTTATCAGGCTGATGATTTGAGCAAAAATAACACATTAATGGCCTGTGTAAAGCACTTTGCATTATATGGGGCTGCTGAAGCTGGCCGAGATTATCATACGACGGATATGAGCTTACATCGGATGTATAATGAGTACCTTCCTCCTTATAAAGCTGCGATTGATGCTGGTGCGATGTCCATTATGACCTCTTTTAATGACATCAATGGGGTTCCAGCAAGTGCAAACCATTGGTTGTTAACAGATTTATTGAGGAAAGATTGGAAATTCAACGGATTAGTTGTAACTGATTATACAGCAGTAAATGAATTAATAGATCATGGCTTGGGAGATTTACAGAAAGTATCTGAACTTTCGTTGAAGGCCGGAGTTGATATGGACATGGTTGGCGAAGGATTTCTAACAACACTAAAAAAATCCTTGGATGAAGGAAAAGTAACTGAAGCAGAGATAACGAGGGCCTGTCGCTATGTATTAGAAGCTAAGTATCGATTAGGTTTATTTGAGGATCCGTTTCGGTATTGTGATGAGCAAAGGGCAAAAACGGAGATCCTAACCGAAGAACATTTAAAACTGGCAAGGGAAGCTGCAGGTAAATCCTTTGTATTATTAAAAAATGACAAGAATACTCTTCCGTTAAAAAAACAAGGTACGGTTGCAGTGATTGGCCCTTTGGCTAATACTGGGTCGAATATGCCGGGGACATGGAGTGTAAGTGCTGATTTAGTAAAAACTCCTTCTTTAGTTGAAGGAATGAAAGCAGTTTTAGGCAAAGAAGTTAATATCGTGAGTCATTTGGGGTCGAATCTTACGGATGATCCAATATTGCAAGAACGATCGACAATGTTTGGAAGAACAATTCCAAGAGACGAACGTCCTGCGGATACAATAATTGAAGAAGCCCTGAACATTTCGAGAGATGCAGATGTCATAGTTGCAGCATTAGGAGAAAGTTCAGAAATGAGTGGAGAGAGTTCCAGTAGGTCTGATTTAAATATACCGCAAAGTCAAAGGAGGTTATTGGAAGCCCTGTTAAAAACGGGAAAACCATTAGTATTGGTATTATTTACCGGAAGACCTTTGACGCTAACTTGGGAAAATGAACATGTACCTGCCATTTTAAATGTATGGTTTGGAGGTACTGAGACTGGAAAAGCGGTCGCAGATGTACTATTTGGCACGATTAATCCTTCTGGAAAATTACCTGCCACTTTTCCTCAAAATGTAGGACAGATTCCTTTGTATTATAGCCATAAAAATACCGGCAGACCGTTAGCCAAAGATGCTTGGTTTCAAAAATTCAGATCAAACTATTTGGATGTTAGCAACGAACCCCTATTCCCTTTTGGTTATGGATTAAGTTATACGACCTTTAAATATGGTCCAATAGTAATGCCCAAGAATAATATGTCTAAAACTGAAAATCTTAAAATCTCTGTCCGTATAGATAATATTGGGCAGTATGACGGAGAGGAAGTAGTACAACTTTACATTCAGGATTTAGTTGGCAGCCAAACTCGTCCGGTCAAAGAACTTAAAGGTTTTCAGAAAATATTCATCAAGAAAGGTGAGTCTAAAGAAGTAGATTATATTATTAGTGAAGAAGATTTAAAATTTTATAACCAAGATTTGAAATTTATTTCAGAACCTGGAAAGTTCAAGGTGTTTGTTGGAACAAATTCTAGGGATACTCAAGAAGCAGAATTTGAACTCCAGGATTAAAGAAGAGCTTGCATAAGAATAGTACCCTACCTATGAAAAAGAAGGGCTGCAATTTATTTGCAGCCCTTTGTTATTTATTCTGTTTCACTAAAATAATCTACCTCAATAAATTTTTCAAATTCGCTTTCTTGATCTTGAGCTAATTGAAACTGTTTAACAACACCTGCTATTTTAAGTTTTAATTCAGGTAATATTCCGGCATCTTTATCATGAGCAACTAATATTGATTTACCTGAGTTCTCATCTTTAATTTCATATACGGTATATGTTTCACTGATTGGGATTAGGGTAAAAACATCAATCACAGCAATGGACATATATCCGCTTACAACGCCTTCACCTTCAATTTTTCTAGGAATGCCATTAATTAATACACCTGTTCCTGGTTTAATCGATTCGATATCATCAATAGCGATAAGATTTTCAGGATTGTATTTGTTAAAGTTGTCAGAAAGTTTATCATCAAATCTACCTTCAATTTCCTGTTGCTCACGAGGCGTTAAATTTGCCATTGCCAATTTCAAGAATAAAACCGACTTTTGTTTTTCCAATCTTGCACCTGCAACCTTTGAAACCTCAGACTGTGAAATCAGATCATCGTCTGCCTGCGTGAAAATATTATAGAATTCGCCGCCATTATCTAATTTTTCTATGGCTTGGCTCGCACTTTTAAAAGGGATAACTTGTTCCATGAATAGTGTTTTTATGATTTAATTAAATCTACTTATTTTAAAATTATTCAGCGTACAAATATTGTTTTTAATGTTTTTTAGCATTAATGATATGTGTGAGGTGATGATTGCAATGCCAAGCATAAATACCGATTGCTGTTTCTACATTTAGAATTTTTCCAGATTCCGGGTTTTTAAATTCCATTTTTAGTTGTTTTTCATCTAAACTTTGTAGTAGCACAGTCCATCTTTGGTGAAGACCCTCAAGAATTCGGATAGAGCTTTCAATAGGCATCAACATGCTGTCCGCCAAAGTCGCCCATTTATCTTCTTTATACGGTTTTATTGTTGGTGTATCCTCTGTTAATGCTAATTTAAATCGGATAAAACTATTCATATGGCTGTCTGCACAATGATGAATTAGCTGTCTTACGGTCCATCCGCCTTCCCGATAAGAATTTTCTAAGTCTTTTTCATTCAGCTTATTCACCTCATTTTTTAAATATTCGGGAAATTTGGAAATTGTATTAATCCATGTTTCAAGCAATTCCGGACTTATAACTTCTGGTTTAGAGAATTTTCCAATTGGATATCGTAATTTTTCGAGGTTATCTTTCATCATTCGTTTCAATTTTAAATTTAATTAGGTTTATACCAATTCTCTTCAAAATATTGGATATAGGCCATAAATTGCGAATTGGGGTCTGCATTATCCATTACGACTTTCTTCCAAGCATCAAAATTCCCTTTGTCTTTTGCATGGTAATAACTTTGCGCCATGTTAATTGCCATTTCAGCGATTTGAATTTTATCTGAAGTAAGTTCGATTGCCTTTCTATATATTTTCTCGGCTTCAGGAAGATTATTGAGGTGTTTCAATGAAAAGCCTAACTCTCTGTAATACCAAAAATTACTAGGATCATTTTCTATAGCTTTATTTAGAACAATCACAGCTTTATAGAAACTACCTGTTGCATTATAAGCATAACCGAGTTCAAATTCCAAACCTGGAAAGTGCGGGTCTTCCTCATATGCTTTTTGTAAGATTGGAAGAGCTTTGTGACTCGCTCCTGCCCCATTTAGGAAGGATGCTTTTTGCACTCTATTTTGGATAAAATCTTGATTAACTGAATAAGCATCGAGCCATTCAGGTTTTTCCGGTAATCCAAATTGGCTGATTAAATCATCTGACAATATATATACATCAAAGGTATTGACATCCAAACGAATTTTTATGTTATTCGTGGTATCCAATCGTGGTAAGCGTTGAAATTTATTGTTTTTTAATTCGACTTCACCTTCATAATTAAAAGTAAATCCTGCTTGCGGATCTAGGTAAATAAAACCTAATCCATACGTGTTTTGATTTTCCTTTTTATTAAACAAAACCCATCTATTCTCCGCATCATAGAACTTTGTTTCGAATGATAATTTCGGGGTCTGTGCATGGACTAAATTACTGAAGATTATGAATAGAAATAGTAGATTCTTCATTCTAAGATTTACATTTCTACTAAAATCGGGAATATATCAGTAATTGTTAAATGCTTTTTAAATTTTAAATGTTTTTAACAACAAAAAAACAGTTTTATGTTTCCATAAAACTGTTTGGTACGAATTATAAATTATGATTGTGAATGCTAGTTGTCGGTATAAGGTAGATAAAGTTCACCATCAGTTACATTAATGATTTTATTGGAGCCGTCATTTAGCATTATTTTTCCTTTGAAGGTTCCTTTTATATTTTTATCCTTATTTAGTTCTGAAATAACGAATGTGAAATCTTTGGTGTCATTGGCATAATATCTAGTTGTACCTGTTAACATATATATTGCATCTAGGGTATATGATTTTGGATCTTCATAGTCAACCTCTCCTCCACCCAAAATAGTATAAGTACCTGGAGTAATATTACCACCTTCATTCCAGATTTCAATTGAAAATCCAATTGGAAACTCATTATTTCCAAGATCTTTATAATTTTTCTCATCAGCCCCAAGGGTAATATGTTCTAATCTACCATCATTACCACCGCCTTGAAAGTTCGTTTGATGTTTAAAGATGATTTCTTTGCCATCAAATTTAGCTTTGATGTAATAGTTACCATTGTTACCATCTGGTGAGTCACCGTCTTTACTACATGAAGAGAGGGATACAGATGTAGTTAACAAAAGAGTAATTGCAATTAGCAGGTTTAATATTTTATTTTTTTGCATAATGTGATTGTTTAAGGCAAAACTAAGGGATATTTCAGATTGAAAAATTCCTTGAAAACAGGTAAAATAAAGTACCTGTATTAGCATAAAAAAGTGATTTCTGGGTGTTATAGAAAATAATTAGGCTCATTTTCAGGCTACTAATAATTAAGTTTTGGTAGGAGATTAAAAATTTCTACTTTTGTCGCGGAGAGTTGGCAGAGTGGTCGAATGCGGCGGTCTTGAAAACCGTTAACTGTCACAGGTTCGGGGGTTCGAATCCCTCACTCTCCGCTTAGGGAGACGTCTAAATTTAGGCGTCTCTTTCTTTTTTAATTGTAATAATTTGATTTACAACTATTTATTTTGATATAACACAAAGCAAATAGGTGTTCGATTTTTTAGTGACTTACAACTTACAAAAAAGGGTTCATCTTCAGCATTCCTAAATCGGGGTATTATGTGTTCGAAGTTTATCTAAGCACTTCATCTTCTATATTATCAACTTCCTTGAAACAGTTGGCCAATAGATATAGGAAATCGAGAATAATGACTGCTTCCTCTTCATTAACATTTATACCATTACCTCTTAGGTTTTTTATCACCTGATTAATCGAAACCCTTCTTAATGAAAAAGATTTTGTAATCTGAGAAATAGATTTTCCTACCATTTTTAATGGTTTATCAGTCTTGCTTTTGATTATGCCATCATAAACTATTATTTTTTTTATAATTCGATCTATCTGCAGGGATTTGAATTCCCTTAGGGATTTGTTTATTTCCAAGGGAGTGAATAAATTGATAATATGCCTTTTACCTACAAAATCTTGTGTGTTGTAAGACTGAAATATATTAATCCCGCTTTCAGTCCAAATATCTCTATTTATGGAGTCATACCCATCTAGTTTTTGGGCAAGATGTTGCAACCTTCCGTTTAGGTTATAGATAATTTGATTTTGTTCCTTTTTTAAATTATTAAAATCTTCAAAATCTATTTTCCCGCCAAGAAGGTATCTTCTCGCTTTTGCTATCATATCACTATGCTGAGAAATTTCTACCTGAACATCTTTTATTTCATCAAGGCATTTTCTTTTGGCAGTACATATGTTTTCATCTTCCAACACAAGATTAAAAAGCTCGTATACGCTGGGGGAAAGCGTTATCTTTTTTAACTGGTTTTCAAAGGATGCCTCCAACATGTCGGCTCTATACCTACCCTTACATTTCGAGGTGTTGCAATGATAATACCTATATTTTGCCAACTTACCCTGGGATATACTTCCAGTTAACCTTCGTCCGCAGAAAGGGCAATCTATGAATCCTCTTAGTGGAAATAAAAATTTTGTATGAAACTTAGCTTCATTTTGTTTACGTCTGCTTTTGAGCAATAACTGTACAAGTTGAAAGATATCCTCGGATATGATTGGTTGATGGATAGCCTTTACAAATTGTGTTTCTTCTTCTTTGTTAGCATTAATTTTTATTATTCCACAATAGATGGAATTTCGCAATATTTTCCAAAAATTGTTCTTACTGCACTGTAAGCCTTTTTGGCAAGTCATCATTCTGACCTGATTGATGGAATATGTACCTTTTGAGAATTGCTCAAAGGCCCATTTAATCAAATCTGCCTGTGGCTGCTTTGGTACAATAATTTTCCTACCGTCTTGCGTAGACTGATTCGCATATCCCATTGGTGCTCTTCCTGGCCATCTCCCCATCTTTCGAGCTCGACGCATTCCATCGGAAGCATTCCTGCCTCTTCTGCTGTTTTCGGCTTCAGGTATTGAAAGGTATATTGCAAGCATAACAATACTTTCGGGCACATTAAAATCAATAGGTTGGTCAATGGCAAAGGGTTTCGTATTGAGTTCCCTTAATATACCAAGCATCTGATACGCATATTCAATATTTCGGCTAAATCGATCCCATTTGATGAACAGTATGTTTTCTGCTGGTCTATTTCTGTTCTTTTTTAAGGTCATGATAATTTTCTTCCACTCGGGCCTATTGAAAGTCTTGGCTGAGAAATCTTCTCTAAAAATCCCTTTAACAGTAATCTTGTTTTGTTCGCAATATTTTAGTAATCTATCTTCCTGTTCGGGAAGAGAATAACCTTTCCTTTTTTGTTCATCCGTGCTAACGCGGACATATAAATAGGCTGATTTCATAAGATTTTATTTTTGGAGTATTACTGATTAAGTAAAAGCTTATATAAACAACGAATGAGAATACTTCAGATTAATAATTATTTATATTTATTACTAGAATATTAATGTGAATTCATTGACTGCAAAATTTTATTCTATTAATATCAAAAATTATTTTTCAAAATTGGTTTTATACAATTAAAATATTCCATTTTCAGTACATTTGTGGAAATTATAATTTGTTTTATATTTGTTAATTATCTCCAATAATTTAACCAAATATTACGACTATTAAATAACCACTTATGAGCTACCACGACCCTATCCCTCAATTTAAATATTTAAGACAAACTTTATCTCAAGAAAAAAAGAGTCGGCTTTTTCATTTCAGAAGGATGTATCTCGGCTGTTTCTAATATTCATAAATCTTAGACATGTACTATCGAGAAATTAGAATACGACACTTCGGAATACATAAGAGGTATTCAATAAATATTAATTTCTGACAAAAACAAAATAGGTTTCCTAATTTGGAGAAACTGTAATTCCCTGACCGTTACTGCAATAGTAAAGATGATTTTTGAAATAGTAGAAGATACACTTTACTAAAGGTATACGGAGTTTGGAAGATGTTATACGAAATGCTAAACATTTGGCGGAACGATTTGCAGATAGAAAGGTTAAATCAAACAAAATCCGCATACGATGATACAGGTATTGATAGAATATTTTAACCGGATTAAAATAAAATACTATGAATAATTATACTCATGATCCTTTACGGGAATTAATAGAAATAAGGAATCAGCTATCTTATACAAAAAGACTGGGCTTTTTATTTGGTGCCGGTACTTCAAAAGCAATGGGAATTTCTGACATAACAACATTAACCAAGAAGATTGAAGATTCCATAAGCGATCCTTCTAAGGCTCTCTTTAGTAAAATCAAAAATGATCTTGATGTGGATTCTCAGCACATCGAAGCTGTCCTTAACCAGATAAGATTAATACGACAAATTACTCAAGATAGTGATGGAAAAAAATATAACGATATCGCTGGCAATGTTGCTCAAAAACTCGACAAGGAAATTTGTGATAAAATATATGAAATCATTTCTTCAGAAGAACAAGTCGCAGATATAAAAACCGCTAAAAAATTTATTGGTTGGTTAAATTGGATGTCAAGAGACTTTGTTAAAGAAATATTTACAACTAACTATGATTTAATCCTTGAAAAGTCATTTGAGGATTTATTAATTCCATTCTATGATGGATTTATTGGTGCCCACGAACCTTTTTTTGCTCATCAAACTTTAGATAGCAGATCAAAATACGATCGTCCTCCCACATCTTGGATTAGATTATGGAAACTACATGGTTCTTTAGGTTGGTTTT
>JBEBTR010000036.1:0-24900 GCA_040393725.1 Sphingobacterium endophyticum
GTTCATAGCGTAAATTACTTTTTAATACAATTCTAAATGTTGTACCTTTTCCTATTTCGGATTCTTTAACAAATATTTGACCTCTGTGATAGTATACCATTCGCTTCGTAAGACTAAGTCCTAATCCCCAACCCCGCTGTCTAGTGGTATAACCTGGTTGGAAAATGAGTTCCCAATTAGACCTTGGAATTCCTTTCCCGGTGTCACTAATGTCTATAAAAATTTCTTCTTTTGCAATGTTTTCAGAAATGTTAACGGTAATATTTCCTTCACCTTCGATTGCATTTACTGCATTTTTCAATAGGTTTTCAATAATCCAGTCAAATACTTGAATATTTAATTTTGCTTCTACTTGTTGGTCTCCTGTCAATTCAAAAGATATTCTTTTGCTGGTTCTTACTTTGAAGTAATTGACAAAATCTTCAACAACCTTATAGATAACATGGTTTGAAAGTGAAGGTGTTGAGCCTATTTTTGAAAATCGGTCTGCAACAATTTCAAGACGCTGGACATCGCGTTCCATTTCATCTAATAATGAGTTGTCTTTTCCTTGGTATGTTATTCTGGCGAGTTCTAACCAACCCATCATGGAAGAAATTGGCGTGCCTAACTGGTGTGCAGCTTCTTTTGCCATTCCAACCCAAACAAGATTTTGTTCGGAATCTCGAATAGAATTAAATACGGTGTAGGCTACGACTAGAAAGACAGCAATCAGCGACAATTGCAAATAAGGAAAGATCCTGAGCTGACTTAAGGCTTTAGAATCGTGGTAATAGACTAACCAATCTTCACCTGTTTCTAACGAAATACGAATTGGGGGATGAGATTTCTTCATCTTCTCCAGTTGTTTTTCAAAATATGGTGGATCGTAAATTAAATGGCTTACGGTGTCTTGTGTTGATGGGTGAATATTTGTTTTGGTACTGTCGAGGTCACGCCAGAAAATGATATCGCCTGATTCTTTTGTAATAATTGCGGGTAGACTCAAGCTATCTCTAACGGCATAAATAAAGCTGATAAACTGGTCGTCGATATCAGGCATAGACACGATGCTTTGCGTGCTCATTGCCCAAACCTCGGCTTTCGTGCGTTCCGATTTAGAGAGGTTCTTTACTAAATAGTTGGTATAAAGCAGCGATGCTGCGGCTATTAAAGCTGCAAATAGGAATAGAAAAAACTTCCATTGCTGTTTATTGTACCGATAGGGATGTTGCTTCATAAATTATTAAGACAACCAAAATAATCATTTTCGGATTGCTACGAGAAAGAAAAGTAATAAATGCTTAATTTTGTGGTTATGAGTTCACAGAAAAAAGTAAGGGTTCGTTTTGCGCCAAGTCCAACAGGCGGATTACATTTGGGCGGCGTTCGTACCGCTTTGTTTAATTATCTTTTTGCAAAACACAATAACGGGGATTTTATCCTTCGTATCGAAGATACAGACCAAACACGATTTGTACCAGGTGCTGAAGAATATATCATGGAATGTTTGGCATGGTGTGGGTTAAATCCGGATGAGAGTCCAAACCAACCTGGGAATTATGGTCCTTATCGTCAAAGTGAAAGAAAACCATCTTACAGAAAATTTGCTGAGGAACTTGTGGATAAGGGTTATGCTTATTATGCTTTTGATACTGCTGAGGAATTAGATGAACAACGCAAGATTCATCCTAACTTCAGGTATTCGCAGGAGAACCGGATGGATTTAAGGAATTCACTTTCTTTAAGTAAAGAAGAGACCGATCGCTTATTAAGTGAAGGTGCTGCACATACAATTCGAATTAAAATGCCTGAAAACGAAACGGTTTCATTTGAGGATATGATCCGTGGGCGGGTTAGTTTTGAAACTAACTTGGTGGATGATAAAGTTCTGTTGAAGGCTGATGGCATGCCAACTTACCATTTAGCGGTTGTTGTAGATGATCGTGCAATGGAGATTTCACATATATTTAGGGGTGAGGAATGGTTGCCTTCAGCTCCCGTACATATTTTGTTATGGGATTACCTTGGGTGGAAGGATGAAATGCCAAATTGGGCCCACTTACCATTGATCTTGAAACCTGACGGGAATGGAAAACTAAGTAAGCGTGATGGAGATCGATTAGGATTTCCTGTGTATGCGATGAATTGGAAAGATCCTAAAACGGGAGATTTGACAACTGGATTCCGCGAAAGAGGATTTCTTCCTGAAGCATTTGTAAATATGTTGGCGCTTTTAGGATGGAATGATGGAACTGAGCAGGAGATCTTTGATATGGAAGAATTGATTCAGAAATTTTCTGTTGATCGCATCAGTAAGGCAGGTGCTAAATTTGATTTTGAAAAAGCAAAATGGTATAATCAGGAATGGATTAAGCGTGCTCCAAACGCAGAATTATTAGCGGATGTGAAATTAGTATTAGAAAAACACGGGGTTGATCTTGTAAATTACCCTGATGAATTTATTGAAACTATTCTTGATTTAGTGAAAGAAAGATTAACTTACATCGAAGATTTTTGGGAGCAGGCTTCATTCTTCTTTCAAAAACCTGAAACCTATGATATTGATGCTGTAAAACCGAAATGGAATGCTGATAAAACGACTTTCTTTAATGAAGTAGCTGATTTATTTGCAAGTCAATCTGATTGGGAAGCTGCATCGTTGGAACCATTGTTTAAAAACAAGATTACTGATTCAGGGATGAAAATGGGAGAATTGATGATGCCATATAGGATTATGCTTGTTGGCGGGAAATTCGGTCCAGATGTTTTCAAGATTACAGAGGTTTTAGGTAAAGATGAAGTTATAGAGCGTATTAAATTGGCCGTTCCAAAATTTCAGAGTTAGATCAACATAAATCAAATTATATGAAACAATTAACTAAATTTTTTGTGGGATGCATGGCAGTTGCCTTAGTTATTTTTGCATCCTGCTCAACGAATGTACCTGCAACAAAAGGTGCATCCAAAGCAAAGGGGCCATTTCCTGAAGAGAAATTAGGATGGAAATTAGGTTCACAAGCATATACTTTTAGGTTATTTACATTTGCAGAAGCACTGGATAAAATCGCGAGCGCAAACCTGCGTTATGTAGAAGCATTCCCTGGACAGCCGGTTGGAGCTGGAAGTTCAGAAAAAATGACTTATGAACTATCTCCTGAAGGAAGAAAATTAGTTAAGCAATTATTGAAGGATAGAGGGATTACCGTTCATGCTTATGGTGTTGTTGGCGCGAAGGACGAAGCTGAATGGGAGAAAGTGTTCCAATTTGCTAAGGACTTAGGAATTGAGGTAATTAATGCAGAGCCAGCAGAGAACCAATTGGATTATTTGTCAAAGCTATGTGATCAATATAATATCAAAATGGCTATTCATAATCACCCAGAGCCATCACACTACTGGAATCCAGATGTTGTTTTGAAAGCACTGGAAGGAAGAAGCCAGAAAATGGGCGCAGCTGCAGATGTAGGTCACTGGATGAGATCGGGATTGAACCCAATCGAATGTCTTAAAAAATTAGAAGGTAGAGTTTATCATATTCACTTTAAAGATTTGAATGGTTTTGGCGATAAGAAAGCTCATGACGTAATCTGGGGAACAGGTAAATTAGGTATGAAAGAAGTTCAGGCAGAATTGAAGCGTCAAAACTTTAAAGGGATGATCTCTGCAGAATATGAATATAACTGGGAAAATAGTTTGCCAGAAGTTACTGAAAGTGTTGTAAACTTCAGAGCGGCTCTATAAAATATATTCAAATAAAATGATATTGGGTGGTAAGGAAACTTGCCACCTTTTTTAATATTTAATGTGCCATCTTTTTAGGACTTTTCTAGGCGATGGGATGTCTTTCCAGATTTCTATACGGTACCGATCATTTGGAATATCATGGCCTTCCTCATAGACATTGGCAAGATTAAATGAGTAGACCCTAACTCTATAATCTCCTATCTCCAAGGGAATTGAATGGATAACATTATTTGTTGGGCAATCTTGAATCTCAAGAATACCTGAATTAATGGTAATACTTGCTTCAACAATATGATCAGCATTTAATTTTGGATTTGGATTGGATGTTTTTAAAATTTCAAGTTCCCCTAAAACCGTAGAGTAATCATTTTCAACTGTAATTCCTAAAATACCGTCTTCATAGGCCAGTCGGTCATTTAATGCTTGGTCACTCCAAAATTCTAGATCATCAGTCTCGCCAATTGTACCCTGGTCGACAATATAAAATTGGCTATACTGCGTGAAAAAATCTAAAACATAAATCATCTGCTATTTGGTTATTGTTACACTAAAATATATAAATTTTAATTACTTGTATTAAATAATTGATAAAATTTATAAATGTTTTTATTCTAATTAAATTAATAAATGTTAAAAAATATAATAAATAGTAATAATAAGTTCTTTTAATGATAATACAAGGTAAAAAAGATTTTATAAAAGTTAATACGGCTTTCCGTAATAAAGAGCGGTCATTTTGGGTAATAAATTGATTGAATAATAAGGGAGGCTTATTAATTTATTAATATTATTTAAATGAATGAAGTCTGTTTAATTTATTAAAAAAGTAGGTTGTTAATTTAATGTTAAGAAATAGTGGTTTATGGAGTACTATATTTTAAATATTTATTTCTCTATTAGTTTATTAATCAAAGCAAACAACTATAAAGCATTTTTTTTGGATGGTCAATCTTTTGCATTCTGGATTTTGTTTCTTTTAAAGAATGTAAAGTTGGAAAGGGTCTCTTAAAAAAAATAAAATAGAGTAGGTTGAAAGTAAAAAGATCAATTAAACAGCTCATTTATATCCTCTTTGCTCAGGGATTTTACAAAGCTTTCTTCTGTAGTAATTAAGGAGTTTGCTAAAGATTTTTTCATTCCCTGCAAGGCTAAAATCTTTTCCTCAATGGTGTCTTTAGCAATGAATTTGTAGATAAATACATTTTTTGTTTGTCCGATACGGTGACTACGGTCAATTGCTTGTTGTTCAACGGCAGGATTCCACCAAGGGTCAAGAATGAATACATAGTCTGCTTCGGTAAGGTTCAATCCAACACCCCCTGCTTTTATTGAAATCAAGAATACTTTGGTCTGATCGTTTTCTTTGAAATTTCGGACAGCAGAATCTCTATCGGTTGTTGCGCCATCTAGGTAAGAATAGCTGATTTTATTTTTTTCAAAATAGTCTTTAAAGATTTGTAAGTGCCTTACAAATTGAGAGAAGATTAAAACTTTGTTTCCTTCTTTTAAAATAGACTGCATGGTCTCAATGGCAGCATCAAACTTCCCGGATCCATCAGTATATTGACTATCTATCATTAAGGGATGGTTAGCAAGTTGTCTTAGTTTTGTGAGGCCTTGAAGTAGGGCGATCTGAGTAGCTTTTCCAGAAAAAGCTCCATCTAATAAAGCATTTCTATATTCTGATTTTACTGTTTCATAATATTCCGATTGCTCCTCAGTCATGCTGCAATAGAAGATTTGCTCCGATTTGGGCGGTAATTCTGTTGCAACTTGAGATTTTGTTCTGCGCAGGACGAAAGGTTTTATGATAGCTTGTAAACGACGGGCTTTTTCTTCATCTTTCTTTTTTTCTATCGCCTGGACAAACTCTTTTTGGAAATAGGTATAGTTGCCCAATAATCCGGGGTTCACAAATGACATCTGTGACCAAATATCTGCTACGGAGTTTTCAACTGGTGTTCCGCTTAATGCAAGTTTATTCTTCCCTTTTATATGCTTGATTGCTGAAAAAGATTTCGATCTAGGGTTTTTGATGTTCTGGCTTTCATCAAGGATGATGTAGTTGAAGTAGAATCTCGACAACAGTTCTTCGTCAATCCTGGCAACGCCATAGGTCGTTATGACTAGATCAAAGTGGCTGAATGCAAAGTTGTCTTTACTTCTGTAAGTTCCGGTATGGAGCAATACACGAAGTTTGGGTGTGAATTTCTCAGCTTCTTTCTGCCAATTGAAGATAAGGGAAGTTGGAACAATTAGTAAAGAGGTCTTTGGCTGGTCGGTCCCTGTTGTGATTTCTTTTTGATGTTGAAGTAATGCGAGGGTTTGAACTGTTTTTCCAAGGCCCATATCATCGGCCAATAAACCTCCGAATCTATATTCTTGAAGGAAATGAAACCAGTTGTAGCCGGCTTTTTGATAAGGCCTTAAGGAGCCTTTAAAGCCTTTTGGCACAGTGATGTCTGTGATTTCGTCAAACTCGCCAAGCTTGTTGAGTTTTCTTTGCATGCTCACTTGGTTGTGTTCAGTGATGTCATTCAATAATCCAATATGAGCCCTGTTCAAGCGTATGCCCTCTTTTTGGGAAGAGAACTGAAATAAATGCTCATATTGAGAAAACCATTCTTGGGGAATGATTGCAATTTCTCCGTTAGGTAGTTCAAACTCTTGGTTTCGATTTAAAATATGCTGTCTCAGATTTATAAATGGGATTTCATATTCCCCAAATCGAACAATTGCACTGATATCAAACCAATCGTTTTTCTCACTTATTTCAATGCTAATGCTTGTTTTTCCAATCAGGAATTTTTTATCGTTCTGGGTTTGGTTAATGTGAAATCCGGATTCTGTAAGTTCTGAGATGTGTTCATTGATCCATTCTATGCTAGATGTTCTGTACCCATTCAGGTTAATTTTTGGATGGTATGATCCAAATAGCGCATCTGCTTTTTCTAAACCAAAATCCTCTAAGGTTTTCGCCTTATTTTCTTCCCATTGTAGAGATCGTCTAATTCTAAAGAATTGATGCGCCTGTTTCTCCTTGTCATAGACATAGCGTACGGTAACAGGGTGCTGTGCTCCGGCTGGAAAACAATACTCCCCATATTGAAAGAATAATTGCAATTGTGCTTCCTGCTCGGGACTGTAGACTATTCTAAGTTGGGGAATTGCCTGTTCTCTATAATTGATGATTTCAAGACCCTCCGCGTAAACATGATGTTTTTCAATCAATGAAGTAACAAACGTTTCGAAGTATTTCTTTTCAGTATTACGTGGAATAGAAATATATCGCTTATTAAGAAAAGGTGTAAGTTTTTTACCTTCAAGTTCTTCGTCAAAGTGATACAGGACATTTTCCAATAATAACCAAGCTTGTTGATTGATTATGACCTCGGCATTTTTAAACATAAATTCCATACGGTGGCCATCGTATTTCAAGGTCGGGAAGTATCTTGTTTCAGTTTCGTTTCTCCGGAAATGGAATAAGATACTGGTAGGTTGTTCAGCGATTTTTAGTTCTTGATCCGCAGGATAACCATCCTTGCTCATCAAAAACAATGGTTTGTCGCCGATATGGTTGAGGATATGGAGTAGTCTAGATTCAATTTTCGGACGAATATGATCATATATTTTTTGATCAAATATCTTGGCGAAATAATCAGCAGGCCTTACTGCTTTCTTGTGAAAGCGTTTTATGAGCTGTGTTTGTTCTATTTCGTCACAAAGACGTATTAGTTCGTAGTCTATTTCATCTAATACATCCGAAAACTCATTTACCGTATTGCTAAATACTCTTTTATAGGAAAGGGAATAGGATCCATTATTATTAAGATGTACAATATGCGGTTCAATAAGGTATCCTAAGTAGGGATGTTTCCCTAAAGAATAAACCAAACGATATAAAGTTATTGTCTCTACCTGCTGCATCCTATAGATTCTGCTAGAAAAAGCTACTAATATACGTGTATTAGGTCTTTTTCTCCAAAATTAAGGAGGTTAAATTATTATGAAATATTGATTTTTCCTTGAAATACTTGAATTGCCGGTCCAGAAAGATAAACATTACTGAATTGATTGCCGGTTTTATGGAATGAAATCATTAATTGACCGCCAATGACACGGATCGGAATTTGAAAGTCTCCATCTTTAGCGGATCGAAGGGCTACGCTCATAGCAGAAGCAACTGCTCCAGTACCACAAGCATAGGTTTCATCTTCAACACCCCGTTCGAAAGTTCTTACGAAATATCCTTCGCCTTCTTTTTCAATGAAATTGACGTTAATCCCTTTTTCTCTGTAAGTTTCATTATTTCGGATGGCATAACCATCTTGATAAACATTTTTATGAGCTAGGTCCTCAACAAATTGTACGAAATGTGGGGAGCCTGTATTTAAGACATATGCATCATCGTCCATATGATATTCTGAAACGTCAATCATGCCAAGATTGACTGTATTTTCTTGAATAGTAGCATCATGCCTTCCGTCTACTGCCAAAAAGACAGTTTCATTTTCTATAACCCCCAAATCTCTAGCAAATGCGACTAGACAACGACCACCATTGCCACACATTGTACCTTCTTTTCCATCTGCATTGAAGTAAATCATTTGGAAATCATAATTATTTGTATTTTGAAGGAGCATTAGTCCATCAGCCCCAATTCCAAATCTTCTATCGCATAGATTTTGGATTAAATGCTGGTTATTGGCATCAAAGGACGCATTTCTGTTATCAATTAAGATAAAGTCATTGCCAGCACCTTGATATTTATAGAATTGAATTTCTTTAGACATTTTGTTGAGTTTCTGCTGTAAATTTAATATTCTTGTTACAATAAACCGAGATTTTGTTAAATCATGTTAAATGATTGACAATACGACCATTTGTTAACATTATTTAACTGACAAAACTCTTTAGAGCCATTTGAATGGTATTACATTTGACTTAGGATACATGAATTAAAAATAGATAGATTATTTATATATATGAAAAAAATAGGAGCAACATTATTAGCAGCCATCGTCGGAGGAGCCATAGCAGTGGGAGGGTTTAAGCTCTTTGAAAACAAACAGATGGACAACATGACGTTTGAGGAACGTCAAAAAGTATATTATGCAAACAATCCTGGGGAAGAGATTTTATCTTCTACAGGTAATCCGGACTTTACCCAAGCTGCTTCAGCAGTATCTCCTGGGGTAGTTCACATTCAAGTAACGATGGCTAGCCGAGGCTCCCGTGGTGGAAGTGGCGGCGGTTCACCATTCGACATGTTCGAGGAATTTTTTGGCGTACCACAACAACGTGGTCAAGCACGTCCTCAAACAGCATCAGGTTCAGGGGTGATCATCTCTCCTGATGGTTATATCGTTACTAACAACCACGTTGTTGAAGAAGCTGATAAAATCGAAGTCGTTTTAACAGATAAACGTAAGTATGAAGCAAAGGTTATCGGTAGAGACCCTAATTTCGATTTGGCCCTAATCAAAGTGAATGCAACCAATTTGCCAATTGTAAAATTGGGCAACTCGGATAATGTTCAGATTGGTGAGTGGGTGTTAGCAGTAGGTTACCCATTGGGATTGCAATCTACAGTTACAGCGGGTATCATTAGTGCAAAAGGTCGTAGAATCGGTATTCTGGACGAACCTACACAAGGTCGTGGATATGGAAATATGGGCCAGCAAGAACAGATGATCAGTAATGCAGTAGAGTCATTCTTACAAACTGATGCGGTTATCAATAGAGGTAACTCTGGTGGTGCATTAGTGAACGCGCGTGGTGAACTGATTGGTATCAACTCAGCGATTGCATCGCCAACTGGAACTTATGCAGGATATGGTTTTGCAATTCCAATCAACCTTGCAAAGAAAATTGTTGATGACTTTAAAGAGTTTGGTAGTGTTAAGCGTGGATATGTTGGTGTAACTTTCACTGAGATCAATGATGCATTGCGAGCTGAAAAAGGTATTGAAGATGTAAATGGACTTTATGTTCGTGATGTGTTAAAAGGTGGAGCTGCAGAAGCTGCAGGAATTAAGCCAGGTGATATCTTGACAAAAGTTGAAGGCAGAACCATTTATGGAACACCGGATCTTCAAGAATATGTGGCTAGATTACGTCCTGGAGATAAGGTGAAAATCACTTACAAGCGTGAAGGAAAAGAAAAAGACGTTTCATTAACCTTGAAAGGTGAAGAAACTAAACCGAAAGAAGCTGACGAAAAATCAAGTGCTTCAGCGACTGAAATCTTCAATAAATTAGGAGCTAGTTTTGTGCCGGCAACTGATGCACGTAAGAGAGATTTAGGAATTAACTCAGGAGTAGTTGTTTCTCAAGTTCACAGAGGTGGAGTTTTTGAATACTTCGGAGTGGAAAGAGGATTGGTAATTACTGAAATTAATGGAAAGCCTGTGAATAATGTTGATGACGTAGAATCGGCATTAGGTAGTACACGTAGAGATATTGTTCGTATTACCGGAGTTCCTGAAAAAGGAAGTACTGTACAGTTCAATGTTCCATTGAAATATTAATTCAAGGAATAAAAGGAGAGGGGTCGGAAATTTTTCGGCCCCTCTCTTTTTATTTTCTGACCGAACATGAGATAATGTCTTTCTTCTAATGTCTATCATCTATAAATGTTATATTTGAAACCATGAAAATATTAATGGTGTGTTTGGGGAATATATGTAGGTCTCCATTAGCTCATGGCATCATGGAACATATGGTTTCTGCGAAAGGTTTGGATTGGGAAATAGATTCTGCTGGAACGGGGGATTGGCATGTTGGACATGCCCCTGATAAAAGATCTGTTCAGGTTGCTCTTGATAGAGGGATTGATATTTCTCATCAACGTGCTCAATTATTTCACCGCTCCTTCTTTTCTGAGTATGATCATATCCTAGTGATGGACCATCAAAACTATAAAGATGTTATTTCCATGGCATCAGACATGGAAGAAAAGAATAAAGTTTCTTTATTTTTAAACGATGACATAGTCCCTGATCCTTATTATGATTCCAATATGTTTGTGCCGGTTTATGATCTTATCGAAGCGCGTTGTAAACAATTGATCGAGGAATGGACTGAAAAGTAGAAAAATATGCAAGCTGCAGAGATAAATAAAAAGTGGAAAGTATTGCAAGAGGCAGTTGCTGACAACTTTGATATGGATATTCCCGATATTAAAGTAATGCTGTTTCTGATTGGCGTACAGGAATTAGGGAAAGGACCTCAGGAATTTTCCAAACGTGAAAAAGAAGAGTTAATGCATATTGCAACCTGTAGGCTGTTTAGCAGTTTGGGGTTTTATGAATTAGAAGGTTTGGATGAACAGGGTTGGCCGCATTGGAAAATTGTAAAGCCTATTCCGAATTATACACTTATGGAACAGGAACTCATTATCAAGTCCTTGATAATTGATTATTTTGAAGAATTAAATTTCATTTAATATATGAGAAGATACTTATTGTTATTTGCCTTTGTAATGGGCTTGAGTTTTGTGTACGCGCAGACTCCGAAGAATTATTATGTTGAAATAAAGACCAATAAAGGCAATGGGGTCATCAAGCTTTATAACGAAACACGGAAGCATAGGGATAATTTTGTTAAGCTAGTTAATGAACGTTATTTTGATTCTCTGTTGTTTCATCGGGTCATACATAATTTCATGATCCAAGGAGGAGACCCTGATTCAAGGTATGCTGCAAGTAGGCAAAAGCTTGGAAATGGTGGACCGGACTATAAAGTGCCTGCAGAAATTCAAGAAGGTATCATTCATAAAAAAGGAGCATTAGGGGCTGCAAGGAATAATAATCCTGCCAAAGAATCTTCAGCATCTCAATTCTACTTAGTCCAAGGTCGCGTATTTAGCGAAGCTGCCCTTGATTCTTTGGAAAGATTTAGACTGAAAGGTAAAAAGCTGACTCCATTGCAAAGAGAAACCTATTCAACTATTGGTGGGGCTCCTCATTTGGATGGAGATTATACAGTTTTTGGGGAATTGGTTGAAGGAATTGACCTTGTAGATAATATCGCAGGAGTAAAAACGGATGACAATGATCGTCCATATAATGATGAAAGATTTGCAATGAAATTGTTGGATAGAAGAGAGGCTTTGGATTTTGAACGTAAATTGCAAGGTCTGCCTCCTAAGAAAGGATTATTCACTAAGCTTTTTGATTCCCTAAAATCTAAGAACTATAAATTGCCATAACATGAAAATTATCACTTATAATGTCAATGGGATAAGAGCGGCTCTAAAAAAGGGTTGGTTGGATTGGTTTAAGGCTGAAAGTCCCGATGTAATTTGTATACAGGAGATTAAAGCTAGTCCTGATCAGGTGCCGGAAATTGCTCTATTGGAAGAGATGGGGTATGAACATTATTGGTATCCTGCTCAGAAAAAAGGATATAGTGGAACGGCTATATTCACGAGGATTACACCGAACCATATTGAGTATGGATGTGGCCATGAAGACTATGATTTTGAAGGAAGAGTGATCCGGGCAGATTTTGATAAAGCCTCCGTAATGAGCGTCTATTTTCCTTCCGGCACGACCGGAGATATTAGACAAGATTTTAAGTATAAGTTCTTGGATGATTTTCAATTATACAGTAATGACTTATTGAAAGAAAAGCCTAATCTTGTTGTTTGTGGTGACTTTAACATTTGCCACAGAGCAATAGATATTCATAATCCAAAGTCGAATGCCAATAGTTCAGGCTTTCTTCCGGCAGAACGTGAATGGATGGAAAGTTTTATCAGTTCCGGTTACATAGATTCATTTAGACATTTAAATCCAGATCCTCACCACTATACCTGGTGGTCCTACCGCGCGGGGGCAAGAGGGAAGAATTTAGGTTGGCGTATTGATTATAACATGGTGTCACACGGCCTAAAAGATAGCATACAGTCATCCAGAATAATTCCACAGGCGATGCATTCAGATCATTGCCCTGTTGAATTGATACTTGGATAGAAAAAAAAGTAGACTTATTTAGTCTACTTTTTTTGTTTTTATTCATATCTTTAATAGATGAATAAAAAGATAGCATTGTTTTTTCTGATTGTATGCTACGCATTGGTGGCCCTTTCTGTCTATCAAATTTATTTAGATTACATTTCAGGGGAAATGAAATGGTCGACATTTCTGACCCCAATATCCTTAATGATATCCACTTTCCTTATCCAATTAAGAGTTCTTCGACCCATGGAGCAAAAATAAAGGCTTTTATCCATCAGGTCTTCAATAGGATAATTCCACTTCAAAATCGCATATTTTATTTATAATATTATAATTAACTTTGAATATTGTTGTTAAATCATCAATGATTTTATCAATATTCTGATTATTCCTTAAAATGAAAAAACCTATACTCGTCATCAAATTTGGATCTGCGGCAATAACTACAGATGGAGAAATTGATGAAAGAATTGTTCTTGAGATTGCGCGACAGTCTGCCCAGCTACAGCCATTGTATAATATTGTTATTGTATCTTCTGGAGCGGTAGCTGCAGGTAAAAAATATATCCCCAAATACACCGGAACGCTTGCCCAAAAGAAGGCTGCGGCTGCAATTGGCAACCCATTACTTGTGAGAACCTACGGAACCTATTTTAAACCTTTTAAAATTGCGTTGGCACAAAGTCTTTGTGAGAGGCATCATTTTTCTAACCGAAGTCAATTCCTACAATTGAAAAGTACCTATGAAACTTTATGGAAAAATAATATTATTCCAATAGCAAATGAAAATGATGTTGTCAGTAATAAAGAATTGAAATTTTCAGACAATGATGAATTGGCGACATTAATCGCAGTAGGTTTTGGAGCTGAACAAATATTATTTAGTACTTCGGTTCCTGGGGTTTTGGATGATAATGGGAATGTTATTCCTGAATTAAAGGTCATCGATAAAAATGCATTGGCATTGGCTAAGGATGAGAAATCATCCGTTGGATTAGGCGGCATGATTTCAAAATTGAACTTTGCTAGGTTAGCTAGTCAAATGGGAATTAAAGCTGTTATTTTCTCCATGAAGACTGCCGATGGTATCTTAAAGGCCGTGAAGGGTGAAACAGGAACGGTTTGTCATCCACAGATGAAGAAGGTTTCTTCAAGAAATAAATGGTTGGCGAGCGGAAGTTTAATCACTGGTTTGGTACAGGTGGATAAAGGAGCCATAGCAGCTTTGAATAAAAGGAAAAGTTTATTAGCTGTTGGTGTCAACAAGATTGTCCAAGATTTTGAAATTGGTGAAGTCTTTCAAATCGCTGATGAGGACAACATCATTCATGCTGTTGCGAAGTCAAAGATTGATTCGGTTTCTCTGAAGTCCAAATCCGAAAAGAAAAATATAGAAATTGCTCATGCCGATGATATTGTGCTATTATAAATGAAAATAAATGGAAAAGACGATACTACCTCAACTGGAAAATAGTAGAAAAGCAAAACGCTCTATATCTAAGCTCTCTATTTCTCGAAAATCCCAAATATTAAGCTCAATTGCTGAAAAATTATTGCAGCAAACAGATTTGATTATAAAGGAAAACAAAAAGGATTTGGATAGAATGGATCCAGGTGACTCTAAGTACGACCGTTTGAAACTGACTGAATTGAGAATAAAAGATTTGGCGACAAGTATTCAATCTGTCTCTGAATTGGAAGAACCGACTGGGAAATTATTGAGTAGTAAATCTTTGCCAAACGGATTGTTGATAGAGAAAAAGTCTGTAGCACTAGGGGTGGTTGCTGTAATTTATGAATCCCGACCGAATGTTACTATTGACGTTGCGGTTTTATGTATTCAGTCCGGAAATGTTTGTCTATTAAGGGGAGGATCTGATGCATGGTATAGTAATTCCATCTTAGTGCAAATAATTCGCGATGCATTAACGGAAAATGGGGCCGATCCTAATATTGTTCAATTATTGCCGACGGAAAGAGAGTTTGTGGCTGAACTACTTCATGCTGTAAAATATGTGGATATTATAATTCCAAGAGGTTCGCAAGGATTAATAGATTTTGTGAGAGAAAATGCGAAAGTTCCAGTTATTGAAACAGGGGCAGGGGTATGCCACACTTATGTTGATAAAACAGCTGATATCGACCTTGCAGCAAAGGTTGTAGCTAATGCGAAGATTTCAAGGCCTTCCGTATGTAATGCATTGGACAGTATATTAATTGACGAAGAAGTGCTGGGACCTTTTGTGGAAAAACTGGCGCCTTATTTTTCGGATGCCAATGTGGAGGTACTTGCAGATGCTAAAAGTTTTATAAAATGGGGTGAAATAAATTATCCTTTATTGGAAAAGGCAAAGGAGGAGGACTTTGGAAGAGAATTTTTGGATTTTATTTGTTCAATGAAGGTTGTAAATGGGATTGAGGAGGCATTGGATCATATTGCTCAACATTCTTCCAAGCATTCGGAGTGCATCATTTCCAAGGATTCTGAAAATATTCAGAACTTTATGGAATCAGTTGATGCGGCAGCAGTCTATTCAAATGCTTCAACTAGATTTACGGATGGGGGGGAATTTGGACTTGGCGCGGAAATTGGAATATCAACACAAAAACTTCATGCGAGAGGGCCATTTGCGCTTGAAAAATTAGTGACTGAAAAATGGTTTGTGACCGGTGAAGGACAAATAAGATAACTATGGGAATTAGGTTTGAAAAAGATACGATCCTCAATTGGATCAATGAAATGGGGAAATATCTAAGATTATTGGTCGATCGCTATGATGCTTTTGATAAAAAGCAAGAGATATTTGATTGTGAAAAAGGTTATGAAGAATTCTTTCAAAAAGAGAGAGCATTTTTTAAAGATGCGGAACAGAATGAGCTCGAAAGATTTGCAAATGAATTGCAAATAGAACAGGTGCGGCCATTGGCGCAGCTGCTGATGTATGACGGATTGATGAGCGAGGATAAGCAGCTACTGTCCAACGCTAAACTCTTATTGGAATGGAATATGAAAAAAACTGGAGCCTTCTCCTTTGAAGATTTTGAATTTCTCTCAAAGATTAATAGTAAATTATAGCAAAAACCTCTTATTCAAGAGGTTTTTTTGTTTTTATATCAACATAATCTATAATATATTGAAAAAATGATTTTATAATAGCTGATTTATCAATAAATTATTAAAGTTTCTCTTGTTTTCTGAATATTGTTACATATTGAAAGCCATGAGTTTAAACATTTTCTTATACTTCCTATTATTTGTGTAAAAATTGACCTATTTACAATAAAAAAGTTAAAAAAATTTAAAAAGATGTATTTAGTGTTAAATTTTTGTTATATAATTGCGACAATTATGATGATTATGCATGGATAGGCTAGCCACTTGTCCTGATAACAAAACAATTATTTAACAAACACAAACAATTGATTATGAAAGAAAAATTACTCAGCTTGATTTTGCTGTTTACTTTATCTGTTGGATTGGTAAATGCGCAAAATAGATTAGTGAGAGGTAATGTGTCTGCACAAGATGGCGGAAGTCCACTAAGTGGTGCGACCGTTTCCGTCGTAGGGGCATCAATCTCCACACAAACTGATGGAAGTGGAAATTATTCCATCAATGCTCCCCAAAATGCATCCTTAAGATTTACTAATATTGGCTACGTAAGTCAAACAGTGAAAATTGACGGTAATACCGTGATTAATGTTGCCTTAGTTTCCGATGAAGCGGCACTTGATGAAGTGGTTGTTACCGGTTACGGAAATTTGAAGAAAACTGAATTCGTTGGTTCTGCATCTGTGATGAGCAATAAAGAGGTTGAAAATAAGCCTGTTGCGAACATGACACAGAACTTCCAAGGTCGTGTACCGGGAATGTTAGCAAATTCAGGAACTGGTCAGCCAGGTGCTGCCGCTAACGTTCAGATCCGTGGTACACAATCTATTCAAGGTGCATTCGCGCAACCGCTTTATATCGTTGATGGTATTCCAACGACAAGTGAAACGGTGCAAACTATCAACGCGAACGATATCGAAAACATCACCATTTTAAAAGATGCATCTGCAGCAGCTCTATATGGTGCTAGAGGTGGTGTCGGTGTAATCGTAATTACTACAAAGCAAGGTAAAAAAGGAACTTCAGAAGTTACAGTGCGTTCGCAATTAGGTATCACAACACCTCCAAACTTTGATCGCCTAAATCTAATGAGTACTTCAGAGTTATTAGCTTATGAAGAAAGAGTTGGTTTGATTACGAATAGTCCGAATGCTAACTTTTCAAATGTTCCTGGATGGTATTACAGCCGCAAAAACCCTGCAAATGCGAACTTGTCTGCTGCTCAATTGGCTGAATATGATAGAAAATTAGATAGCGTAAGAAATATCAATACGAATATCAAAGATATTTTGTTCCGTAATGGTATTTCTCAAAGTTATGAATTGAACTTAAGAGGTGGTAGTGAAAATGTCACTTACTTTACAAGCTTAGGTTATTATGATCAACAAGGTATTGACAAAACTTCTGATTATAACCGTTATAATGGACGTTTTAACCTGGGTTACAATAAAGGTAGATTCAATGCAACTTGGAACTCTAATCTTGCTTATGCTATAGCAAATAAAGCAATTGGTGATTCTTATGGAAACAGTACATTGAACCCTTTCCAAATGATTTATCGTGCAAGACCATATGATAATCCTTATTTACCAGATGGATCTTTGAACTCAGGAGGTGGTGGCTCCAACCTGAATTTGAAAACTCTTGCAAACTTGTTGGAAACTGCAGAAAATTCTCGTTGGGGTGAAAAGACTTGGAAAATTAATACAGGTTTGAATCTATCATTCAAGATCACTGACGATTTAACGTTACGTAACGTGACAGGTTTAGATGCGGATAACAACCTATATGAATATTATATCAACCCTAATTCTTACCGTGGTTCTGTTCAAACAAACCAAAGTGGATTTGCTAGAGAAGCATCTTTAATTAATGCTCAATTAATTAATACAACTTCCTTGAACTATGATAAGACTTTCAATGATATCCATAAATTAAATGTTGGTGCTTTCTTCGAAGGAATCCGCGTTTATAATAAAGGGATGGGATTTGTTTTATACAATCTAAACCCTTCATTGCCATGGACAGGTCAAGGTGCTAGTCCGCTTCCTACAAATGGTGCGCCTACAATGGCTCAAAATGCTTCAAGTGCTAGATCTGGTTACGGTATTCGTTCTTATTTCGGAACTGTAAACTATGAATACGATGAAAGATATGTGTTAAATGCAAATATCCGTACGGACGGTACTTCTCGTATTGTTAACTTGAAAAACCGTGAGATTACAACTTGGTCAGTCGGTGCTTCTTGGAATGCAATGAAAGAAGCTTTCATGGAAGATCAAACAATTTTCGATGAATTAAGATTAAGAGCTTCATACGGTTCAAACCCTAACATTGGTAGTATTTCAGTAAATAGCTATGGCGTTTATGGGTTCAACGTGCCTAACTATCTTTCTTCTCAGATCCCAGCATTCGGAACTTCTTCTTATGCAGGTTCAACAATTGCAGGTATAGCGCCTTCAACTCCAGGAAATGCTAACCTTGCCATTGAAACTGTTTCAAAAGCAAACATTGGTATTGATTTCGCAGTTTGGCAGAACAGAGCAAGATTTACATTTGATGTTTATAAAAACGTAACAAAGGATCTATTTGTTAACCAACCTTTGAGTAATACAACTGGATTTGACAATATGGCCATCAATGCAGGTCAGATGTCAAACAAAGGTATCGAAGGTATGGTGAATGTGGACGTGATCAAAAACGAAGATATGTTATTAACATTAGGTTTAAATCACTCTATAAATATCAATAACATCGATGATTTAGGCTTAGTATCTGAATATGAAACAGGAACTTTCTTGATTAAAGAAGGATTACCATACGGAACACACTATACTTACAATTATTTAGGTGCTGATCCAGAAACAGGTATGCCAAGATACTATGCTCAAGATGGAGAAACAATTGTTAACTCTACAGCTGATGCTGGCCGTTTTGCAACATTTGGTACTTTTAAACCAAAACATTTCGGTGGTGCAACTATTGATTTCAGATACAAAAGATTCACTGTTAGCGGATTGTTCTCTTACCAATTTGATGTAGTTCGCAGTAACAACGTACGTAACTGGATTACTGATGGTACTCGTGGTTACATCGGTGCAGTTAACCAATCTAGAGAATTATTAGATAATCAATGGGAAAAACCAGGTGATGAGAAATTCTACCCATCTCCATTATACGCTAAGAACTTTACAAATGCTGATTTGCAGAATGCAAAATTCTTAAGATTAAGAAACCTTGTTGTTGCTTACCAAATACCAACAATCAATTATGGTGGCAAAACAATTCTTAAGAATGCAAGTGTTTACTTCAATGGTTACAACTTAGCTGTTTGGAGTCCATGGGCTGGTACAGATCCTGAAGATGATAACAACATTAGTTTGGTGGAATATCCAAATCCTAGAATGTTTGTATTCGGTATTGATTTCAAATTTTAATATTACTTAGATCATGAAACTTAATTTTTTCAAAATATTAGCACTTGCCTCAGTCGTATCATTTTCTTCTTGTTCCAATTTATTGGACATTAAAGAAACTGATTTCCTTGGAGGGGATGTTGCTTTAAAAACCGTTAAAAATAACGAGTCTTTGTTAATTGGAGCATATGCCGCTTTCGGAACAGAAATGGGTATCCAGATGAATGCTATTTTCTCGGATGAAGTAAAGTCAGGAGACTCTTATTTAGCCAATACGCTCCACGAATGGAGATATTCACCAGATGATGTTGGTATTCGTGATAGCTACATGGCTATCGACCAATATTACCGAGTAATCGATAGAACAAACCGTATTTTCAAAGCATTACCTGATGCTACAGCATCAGCTCCAGCAGATGAAGATTTAAGAAAGCAAGTTCGTGGTGAAGCTTTGTTCTTAAGAGCATTTTCACACTTTGAATTGTTCAGGTATTACTGTAAGAACTATGATCCTGCAGGTCTTGGTATGATTTATATGACTGAACCTTCTCTAGAAGCTAAAGAAAGAGAGAAAATGGACACATATTTCCAAAAGATGTTGGCTGATATTGCTGAAGCTAAAACATTGTTGACTAATTCAACGGATAAATTCAGAGCCAATAAACTTGCTGTGGTTGCGCTACATGCAAGGGTAGCCCTTTACATGAGAAATTGGAAAGATGCAATTACCTATTCTACAGAATATATTAATGCATTTCCATTAGCTACTAAAGAAGAATTCCCAGGAATTTGGACAGATGCCAATTCTGCAGAGCAGGCATTCAAATTAAAAAGAACTGCTGCCACTGGAAGGTTTGGATCTTTCTTTAGAGGAGTTTTCACCAAGAATGCTGCTGGTGTTTTGCAAGCTCCTTTAATCACTTGGATTCCTTCCGATAAATTATGGAATTCTTACGATCAAACAAATGATGTGCGTTTCGAAAGCTATTACATAGATGAGCCTCTTCTACAGCCTGTAGCTGGTAAACCTTCTAAAATTGTAAACAAATATCATGGTACAGGTTATGGAACTACAGATGAAAACGTAAATGATATCAAGGTGTTTAGAACAGCCGAGATGTATTTGATCCGTGCTGAAGCTCGTGCAGAAGACGGTGCGATTTCTGGAGCAAACAGTGCAGAATCTGACTTAAATGCTTTACGTGCAGCTCGTATAACAGGATATACAAACGTTACATTGGCATCGAAAGATCAAGCTATCACACAAATCCTACAAGAAAGATTTAAAGAGTTAACTTTTGAAGGTCACCGTTTCTGGGATTTAAAAAGAAGAGGATTGCCTGTACAAAGGTTAGCGGCGGATGCTCCTACACCTTCTGCAGCTACTCTTCCAGCTAATGACTTTAGGTTCTTATTGCCTATTCCAAATGCTGAGAAATTAGCGAATCCATTGATTCAACAAAACGAAGGCTATAATTAATATATCCTTCCATAAAAATAAAGAAGCCGGGCACTGCCCGGCTTTCTTTGTCTTAGTCACTACTATTATTAATTAAACCTTGCTATTTTAAAATTTCTCTGGCAATCACCAACCTTTGAATTTCTGATGTGCCTTCATAAATCTGGGTGATTTTTGCATCGCGCATCAAACGCTCGACATGGTATTCTTTCACGTAGCCATAGCCTCCATGAATCTGGACCGCCTCAACGGTATGCTTCATCGCTACTTCTGAAGCATTTAGTTTGGCCATTGCCGCTTCTTTTCCATAAGGAAGCCCTTGGTCCTTTGTCCAGGCAGCTTTATACGTCAATAACCTTGCAGCTTCAATATCAACCTCCATGTCTGCCAATTTAAATTGAATGGCCTGATGGTTTGAAATAGGCATTCCAAAAGTCTTACGCTCCTTAGAATATGCTAATGCAAGATCATATGCCCCGGCTGCAATCCCTAATGCCTGTGCCGCAATTCCTATCCGGCCTCCATCCAATGTCTTCATCGCGAACTTGAACCCAAATCCATCTTCTCCAATTCTATTTTCTTTCGATACCTTAACATCTGAAAACATTAAAGAATGCGTATCTGAACTACGTATCCCTAATTTGTTCTCCTTAGGACCAATGCTAAAGCCTGGCGTCCCTTTTTCAACAATTAATGCATTGATGCCTCTATGGCCTTTTGCAGGATCAGTTTGAGCAATGACGATATAGATGTCTGCATTTCCTCCATTTGTAATCCAGTTTTTGGTTCCATTCAAAAGGTAGTATTCCCCTTTATCTTCCGCTGTAGTATGTTGGGATGAAGCATCAGAACCTGCCTCAGGTTCGGAAAGCGCAAATGCACCTAATTTCTCTCCTGTAGCTAATGGTTTTAAAAATTTCTCTTTCTGCTCCTCTGTTCCGAATTCGTTTAGACCATATAACACCAATGAATTGTGTGCAGACATTATTACTGCTGCTGATGCATCAACCTTAGCAATTTCTTCCAAGGCCAGCACATAAGCCAGCGTGTCCATACCTGCTCCAGCATATTTCTCTGGGATCATGATTCCCATAAATCCCAATTCGCCCATTTTCTTAACAAATTCTGTCGGAAATTTTGCAGCTTCATCTCTCTCGATTACTCCGGTTTTCAATTCCTGCGCAAATTCACGCGCAGCATCTCGAATCATTTTATGCTCTTCTGATAGTTCGAAATTCATCGCTTTCGTTTATATGGTTTTACCAAATATAGATAATTAATATTATGCATGCATAATAAAAAACAAATTTATTTTTTTATATAGGTGTTTTTTTAAATTCTATAAACCATTCTTCTTCCTTGAGTGTTATATAGTTACGTGTGGAAAAGAGTAAAAGCATTGTAAGAATTTATCTTTTTATTTGCTGATTTTGTTAATTCCAATAAAATCTACTATATTGGTAGAGTAAATTAAATTAGTTCATTATAAACAATTGAGATATGAGTTTAAGATTAGGTGATGAAGCACCAAACTTTAAAGCAAATACAACGGTAGGAGAGATTGATTTCTACGATTATATAGATGGAAAATGGGCGGTATTATATTCACACCCCTCAGACTACACACCAGTTTGTACAACGGAATTAGGCCGTACAGCCCAGTTGAAATCTGAGTTTGATAAGCGTAATGTTAAAGTGTTAGCATTAAGTGTCGATTCTGTAGAAGACCATAATAATTGGGTAAAAGATATCAATGAAACGCAAAATACAGAAGTTAATTTTCCAATCATTGCGGATGAAGATAGGCATGTAGCTGAATTATATGATATGATTCATCCAAATGCATCTGCTACAGCTACGGTACGATCCGTATTTGTTATCGGTCCGGATAAAAAAGTTAAATTGTCATTGACATATCCCGCATCAACAGGAAGAAATTTTAATGAGATCCTACGTGTGATTGATTCATTGCAATTAACTGATCAATATCAGGTTGCTACTCCGGCAGATTGGAAAGATGGTGAAGATGTTATCGTTGTTCCAGCGATCAAAACTGAGGATATTCCTGCAAAATTCCCTAAAGGATTTAAGGAAATTAAGCCTTATTTAAGAACAACACCTCAACCTAATAAATAATTCTTCAGAAATCATTTAATAGAATATATAAAAGCCAGCTGAGAAATTAGTTGGCTTTTTCTTTAAACGGGTTTTTCTTTTTCCTGGGAACGATATATGACGTGATCAACGCTATCACGATGACCAATAATAGCTGTTTGATGATAACACCAATTTCCAATACAAAAGTGCTGTTTGACGTTAAGAGTTGAACTGATTGAATAAAGATAACTAAGCCCAGGAAAATAAAAAAGTAGGTCCAAAAGGTCCGCATGTTCTTTTTGTTTTTATTAAATATACATAATAAGTTATTTAATATCAAAGAGATATATTCCTGGTTCAATTTCTTGAACAAAAAAAACGAGCTGAAACTTAATGCATCAGCTCGTATTATACAAAAGTCCAATTTATTTTTAATAAACCTTAACCATGTAGATATAGTCTTGTAACTTTTTAATCTGCTCGGTACGAGGTAAATTTGATAGGCTGTTTTTATTATTAAGGACAATATTGCCTTTTAAGGATTCTTCAGGAATTCTGTTTAAAGTTTCAATCAATGCTTTCGTTTTGATTGCAAATGCTGCACCATCTAATCCCTTTTGTTTTCCGGAAATAATACCAATGATATTACCACTCTTATCCAATACTGGACCACCACTGTTCCCTGGGTTAACAGGAACCGAAATCTGGTAAGCAGTTGTGTCACCACTATATCCCGTTGAAGAACTTAAATAGCCTTCTCCATATACGGCTTCGTCCCTAGGATATCCAATGGTATAAATCCCTTCACCTAAGTCAATATTTTGTCTTCTGAAAGTATAGGGAATATTCGCAGACTGAGCTGTAAAGCTTGAATCTGAGATATGTAATATGGCCAAATCTTTCTCTGAATCCACATATATAATAGAAGCTTTAAAGGTATTGCCTTTATTATTTTGCAAATGAATGGAGTCGGCACCACTAACAACGTGAAAATTCGTTACGACATAGCCATCTTTTGTCAACATAAATCCCGTAGCTCCATATTGCAATGGCGCTTGAGCGGTCGTATTTTCTTTATTGATGTTCTTTATGGCATTCTGGTGAGCATTAACATTGCGTTTAACGTTGTTAATCTCTCTTTTAAGTGCGCTATAGTCTGAATTGGCTCTACGTAGTGTAGAGAAGTATCCAGTGGCATACAACGTAGCTAAAGAAGAAAGTACCGCCACTGCTGCAGCCGCAACAGCATTGATCTTTAATTTCTTCCACAAACGTATAATGATAGCTTCCGGTGCTTGTTCTTTTACTGTCTCCGACAATTGATTTTTGAATTCTGCTCGTGCCTCATGACGTTTCATTGTCTCAATGAAATCAACATGGGATACATATAGAGAATTTAATTGTTCATCTTGATTGCACAATAATTCGAACTCCTCCCTTTCTTGGGGATTCATTTGCCCAGTGAGGTAGCGGTCTGCTAATTCTAAAAATTCATGCTGTCTCATGTCAACTATTGATAATCAGATTTTTGATCAAAGTAAAGCTTCTTCAATCTTTGTAAACATTTATATTTCTGAGTCTTTGCATTGTCTGCATTCGTATATCCAAATTTCTCGCAAATTTCGTTCATCGACTTATTCTTGATGTAGAAATCCCTCAATATCGTTTGACAGGGCTCACCCAGCTGATTCATGGCGGAATCCATTTTTGCAAATTCGTTCTCCTTCTCGATATGGACTTGGATATCACTCTCAACATCCGCAATCTCCATTCCTTCAGAATCCGAAGTGCCCATTGAATTTTGTCGCTTATTCAGCTGCTTTAGCCACAATCTCCTACAAACGGCATATAAGAATGTACTTAACTTACTGCTTAATTCAAAGTTCTCATGAGTAACCTTGTCATATAATACCATTACCGCTTCTTGGAAAATGTCCTTTGCTTCATCCTCTGTGCCTTTGTTCCCGGTGATGAGATGAGAGACTGAAGGATAGCAGGTTTTATATATATAAGATATTACGCTGTTGTCTCCTTGTCGCAAACCTTCCAGTAATTCCTTATCCTCACGGGTTTTTGGTAATATTTGTCTTATTTTACTCACTTATTAATACCCTAATTTTCAAATAG
>JBEBTR010000037.1:0-24829 GCA_040393725.1 Sphingobacterium endophyticum
TTGTCGGAGTGCAAAGTTACATTTTTATTTTAATAATGAACGAATTATTTCATCTAAAAATTGACAACCTGGCCTTCCGACAAGTAAATATTCCTAAGTACAATGCAATTATCCTTAAGAAATTTCAAATGATACATTAATATATTACAATTTCATCAGCAAAAAGATAGCCCTTCATCGGATTACTTGCTTTGATTTGAATATACCTGGCCATAATTGGTTTGTCTAATTTTATTTCAAATTTTTGAAATTTCAATGCAGGATCAGTAGTGGAAATTTGATTTTTTACGGTTCCAAGTTCACGGTAAGTTTTACCATTGTCTGACACAGATACCACAAATTCTCCGGGGAAATAAACTCCCGGACCTGGAATCTGCATAAAGTTCAATGCTACTGATTTTATTTCCTCGCGTCTTTCAAAATCAACGATAACATCTACACCTTTTGTAAATCCTTGCCATTGACCATCTTGGTAGGTCAAGGTTCCCTTAATTCCATTGGTTAATGTTCTTTCACCTTGTGCAGGATATCCTTCCCAGGCTGTTTTGTATATAACCTCTTTTCCAATAGCCTTATGAACATCAAGTTCAATTACCTCTATTGGACTAACGCGAGCAGAATCTAAGAATGAAGCTGCTTTAATGGTTGCAGATTTAGATAGTTCGATGGGTAAATTATAGGGCGTTGAACTATGGATAGGGTCAGAACCATCTGTCGTATATTTAATGTTTGGTTTGAATTGCTCTGAAGAAAGAATTACGGTATTCTTGCTGTGAAGGGAGTCGAATTGAACGGTATTTATTACGTTATAAGATGGTCGATAATAGTTAACCTCCAATTTTTGCAATATTTTATAATGGTTTTGCAGCCTTTTCTGAAAATCCTTCCATGATTTTTGGTCTTGATCGGTCCAAACAACTTCCGACAATGCCAAAGCCCTCGGAAATGCCATATACTCTACTTGTTGATAAGTTGGAATATACTCTGTCCAAATATTTGCCTGGGCACCAATAATATGTTTCTTTTTATCCTCTTGTATATCCTTTGGTATAGGATTGTAACTGTAAACTTTTTCTAAAGGCAAGTATCCACCAATAGCTTCAGGCTGAGTCCTAGGATCAGTTTGATAACCATCAAAATATAGATAGCCTCCCGGAGTCATTATCACATCATGACCCGCGTTAGCGGCTTTGATACCACCTTCTTCACCTCTCCAACTCATGACGGTAGCACCTGCTGTTAATCCACCTTGTAATATTTCGTCCCAACCAATCAGTTTTCTTCCTTTAGATTGGAGGTATTCATCCATTTGCTTGATTGCATAGGATTGAAGCTCATCTTCATTCTTCAAGCTATCTTTCTTCATTAATTCCTGACATTTAGGGCAGGATTTCCAATGCGATTTATCAGCCTCATCCCCACCAATGTGGATATATGTTGAAGGGAATATGGTTAAAACTTCATCAAGGACATTTTTTAAAAATTGATAACTACCTTCATTTCCAAGACAAAATTCACCCTGGGTATAAGGTTTTCCTGTACAAGAAAGCTCGGGATATACAGCAAGGACTTCTTCAGAATGTCCGGGCATTTCTATTTCAGGGATAATGGTTATACCGCGTTTTTCGGCATATGCAACTAATTCACGAGCTTGATCTTGGGTGTAAAAACCACCACTTGCATTAGGGCTTCCTTGTTCAACATATTGTCGGCCGTTGTTCCACCAATCTTTCCACAAGCTGTGAGTTCTCCAAGCTGCTTTCTGAGTTAATTCAGGATATTTTTTTATTTCTAATCGCCAGCCCGCACCATCCGTCAGATGCCAATGAAAGTAATTGAATTTGTAGAGGGCAAGCAGATCAATATATTTCTTTAGAAAATTGAAAGGCATAAAATTTCTGGATACATCTAAATGCATTCCTCGATATTGGAATCTGGGTTTGTCGTCAATTCGGATGTAAGGTAAAGATTTGCCATCTTTCAAATAGCTTAATTGCACGATACTATAAATCCCTGGGAGCATTGCCTTCGCTGAATGAGCTTTCAATAAGATTCCTTTATCGTCAATTTCTAATAAATAACCATTAGGATCAACACGGTCAAAATCTTCGGCTTTAAATAACCGGATTCCAGATTGATGTTGTTTTTTGATTTTTTTTACGACTTCTGTATTTCCAATTTGTAATCCTGGGATTTCATTTAGGAGATCGGCCAGTGGTGCAAATTCATCAGTATAATGGAGGTCAAATTTCTGATTGAGGTTCAATTCACCTTCCTGCAGCGATATTTTGGTAGGTCTGGGGATGATTGAAATTTCCTGTTCTTGAGCAAATAAGAATAGGGGAAATAAGCAAATCAGAACCAATAGTTTTCGAAGATGAGTGATCATATTGGATAATAGGGGTTTGAATTAAAACAAATATCTTAAAAAATTAGTACTTGTTTAACAATAAAAGTTGTTACAAAGTTTTTATGAGATTATCCTAACATTCAATTCATATTCATAATGTAAATATGATTAACTTTGTTGCATGATTGAACTTCCTGTAATTCCAGCAAACCAGACGCAACGCAAACCAGATTGGTTACGTGTTAAGTTACCTGTAGGTAAAGAATACCGTCATGTACGAAGTTTGGTTGATGAACATAAACTGCATACAATTTGTGAAAGTGGTAATTGTCCTAACATGGGAGAATGTTGGGGAGCAGGTACTGCAACATTTATGATATTGGGAAATATTTGCACGCGCTCATGCTCGTTCTGTGCAGTTGCAACAGGAAGGCCATTGGCGGTTGATTTAGATGAACCCAATCGTGTTGCCAATTCTGTAAAGTTAATGCAGGTTAAGCATTGTGTGATAACTTCGGTGGATCGGGATGATCAGAAAGATGGTGGTTCACAAATTTGGGCCGAGACCATTTTAGCAATCCGCAGGGAGAGCCCAGAGACAACATTGGAGACCTTGATTCCTGATTTTAAGGGTCAATGGGAAAATTTAGAGCGTGTTTTGGCCGTTCGTCCAGAAGTTGTTTCCCATAATATTGAAACTGTGAGAAGGCTTACCCGCGAGGTTCGAATTCAAGCAAAATATGATCGTTCATTAGAATGTTTACGCAGAATTTCAGAAGCTGGATTACGCACCAAATCTGGGATTATGTTAGGTTTGGGCGAAACAGAAGAAGATGTAATCGAAACTATGCAAGACTTGTTCGATGTTGGTGTTGATATCTTAACAATCGGACAATATCTACAGCCTACTAAGGCTCACCACCCTGTTATTGATTGGGTAACTCCTCAACAATTTGAAAAATATAAAGAAATAGGTTTAAAAATGGGCTTTAAGTATGTTGAATCGGGTCCACTCGTGAGGTCATCGTACCATGCTGAAAAACATCTTTTCGATATGCAATAAAATATAATCCTTAGAATTTCTAAGGATTTTTTTTTTGAAAACCTTAATTTTAAGGTTTATAAATCTACAAGACCATGTTTTTCAAGAAAGTATTGCTACCTATAATAATTCTTGAATTTGCTATATTAATTTTTGTTAGCATCTGTTATGGATTTATGGTTTATACATGGAATGCTATCTGGCCGGAGTGGTCCATCAATCTCATTCCAATACTTTTATCGTTACTTTTTCTTTTCTTATTAAAAGATAGGATTTTCAGGATTCTTCTGCCAGATAATGAGGATGGAAAGTCCATTCGAAAATTGATGTTCATTTTATTTCTTTTCATTCCGATTTTAAGTGCTGTTTTGTTTTCTCCGATCTCCCAAAGTTTACGTTATAATTTGGGCAAAGTTTTAACAATTAATAGTATAAATGATTTAAAACGATATGAAACTCCTGCCTTTGTTCAAGTAAGTGATTGGTACGTAGATAGGATGCGGGTTATTCCTTTAAAGACGGTGAGTAAGGCAAGTTATTTAGGTATGGGAAAACATACCGTCAATTTATTATTAATAGTTCCTATTTTTTCGAATGACCAAGCATATAGGTCTTATGCAAGAGCTTTTTTAGCGTTTGAATATGAGGAGGAATTTACGGGGAAAGAACTAAGTGAGGGAAAAGATGAAGCCTTTATTAATGGATCATTAACGCATTTTAAACGTATGAACATCCGCGAATTTCGATATTTAGAAGCATACCCAAGAAATGAGAAGCATACAGCATTTATAAGAATGGCTCAGATTCACAATTATTTTGAAAGCGGGTTTGGCAATGTGTATAAAGGGCAAGAAGTGGACCGAGATATTTTATCAGCACACTTCTTGAAGTATTTTTTGTTTTTATTCGTTGTTTTAGGTATTCCTATATTGTTATTGCTTTCGGGGATTATTTGGAAAGTTTTATGGAAAACTTCCTGAGGATTAATTAGAGGACCTTAAGTATTCTGTTTTTCCGGCAATGACAGTTCTTAATGTTTTGATATTTCTTAACTTTTCGTTTGGAGCTTTCATAATGTCGTCATCAAGGATTACAAAATCGGCATCTTTACCTTTTTCAATACTTCCTCTTTTTTTATCCTGGAAACAGGAATAAGCAGCCCAAATGGTCATCCCCCTAAGCGCTTGTTCCCGGGAAATTGCATTTTCCATTTGAAACCCACCTTTTGGAAAACCCTCTTTATCGACACGTGCTACAGCAGCATGAAATCCATAGAGTGGATTATAATGTTCCACGGGAAAATCACTTCCTAAAGCAAGCATTCCATATTCTTTTAAAAGTTTATTATATGCGTATGCTCCTTTCATTCGTTCAGGTCCGATGCGTTCTTCAGCCCAATACATATCGGAGGTAGCATGGGTTGGTTGTACAGAGGGAATGATTTGAAATTCTTTAAATTTATCAAAATCATTAGGTGCGATAATTTGAGCATGTTCAATTCTCCATCGTCTTTTTTTACCGTCTTTTAAATATTTCCCATAGGTGTCTAAGATAATCCTATTTGCTGAATCCCCAATGGCATGGGTATTAACTTGGAAATTACTATTTGCTAATCTTTTAATGATTTTATCGAATTCATCAGGGCTTTGAAGTAGGAAGCCACTAGTAGGCGCATCATGATAAGGATGTAATAAACATGCACCTCTTGAGCCTAAAGCTCCATCAGCCATCAATTTAAAGGACCTTACAGTTAATCGATCCGACTCAAATGTTCCAGCTCTTAAATATTCCTTTATACTTTCATTAGTTGCAGCGACCATAGCATAGTCTCTTATAGCTAAAGAATCTTCATTATAAAATATTTTGAGCGACTCGATTTGGTCTTTTGTAAGGCCGGCATCGACAATACTTGTTAATCCTACAGCAAGTAGAGAATCTTGAGCACGTCTAAGGATTTTTAGCAATGCAGAATTTTGCTCTTTAGGAATATGATTTTTCACCAATTGCATGGCATTATCGATCAAAATACCATCAGGTATTCCTTGCTCATTTACAGAAATGACGCCTCCTTCAACAAAATAGGAGCTATCCAATTGGGCTTTAGATAAGGCTTTTGAGTTCACTAGAGCGGCATGATAGTCAACTCGAGTTAAGTATATGGGTATCTCAGGGAAATATTTGTCGAGCGAGTCTTTATTGGGGAATTTCTGTTCTGGCCATAGGTTCTGATCCCATCCATTTCCAACAATCCATTTTTTATCTGGATTTTCGGCAGCATAAGTTTTTAAACGTTCTAATACTTCATCAAAAGATTTTGAACCAACCAGATTAACTTCATCCATTGCCTCTGCAAGCATAAAGAAATGAGCATGGGCATCATAGAATCCTGGATAAATAAATTTTCCATTAACGTCTATTTTCTCCTTTGCGTCATATTTATTCAACAGGTCTTGGGAATCTCCTAATTCTACAATTACGCCATTGTTGACGGCAAAGGCTTCCACAGTGGTAAAAGCTGAGTCTACGGTATATACCTTGGCGTTATATACGATTAGATCAATTTGTTTATTTGTTGTACAGCTCAGGAAAAAGCCAATAATAGATAGAAATATTAGGTTTGTTTTAAGTTTCATCGTCTTTTTTGGATGATAAAGAACAAATGTACTAAGAAAATGCTGAAATAGAATGTAATAGAAAAAGCTTCTTTAAATTTAAAAAGAAGCTTTTTCGTTATTCAAAAATCAAAATACAACGATTGTTAGCAGTACTCGTCGAAAGCAGCAACTAAGTTATCTGCAATCATTTGAGCAGGACGGCCTTCAATCATATGTCTTTCTATCATATGCACCAATTTACCATCTTTAAATAATGCCATTGCTGGCGAAGAAGGAGGGTAAGGAAGCATATATTGACGAGCTTTGTCAACTGCATCTTTTTCCATTCCTGCGAATACAGTTACCAATTTGTCTGGGTGTTTGTCATTTTTTACGGCAGCCTTAGCAGCAGGGCGGGCATTTGCAGCAGCACATCCACATACTGAGTTTACCACTACAAATACAGTACCTTCAGCTGGAATAGCTGAATCTACTTCTTCTACAGTTTTTAATTCTTGAAATCCGGCGTCAACAAGTTCTTGACGCATTGGAGCTACTAAATATTCTGGATACATATTTTTATCTTAATGATTTATGCAAATATAGGTCTAAAAGATAGGCGAGTCAAGAAGGTATCCTCAAGAAAATGTCAATTTATGGTGAATATTACCTCAATGTTTTGAATTGAGTTGGCTATCAAGTATTTTTGTGCTTCTATAACAAAAAGGAAAACTATGTCATCATTAGAAACTACTTACGTACCTTTCAAAGTAAAAGATATCACTTTAGCAGAATGGGGTCGTAAAGAAATAGAATTAGCAGAAGCGGAAATGCCGGGGTTAATGTCCTTGCGTAAGGAATTTGGTGCTTCAAAACCATTAAAAGGAGCACGTATTGCAGGCTGTCTTCACATGACAATTCAAACCGCGGTCTTAATAGAAACCTTAGTTGAATTAGGCGCCGATGTTTCATGGTCTTCATGTAATATCTTTTCCACACAAGATCATGCAGCTGCTGCGATTGCCGCTGCAGGAATTCCAGTTTACGCATGGAAAGGTATGAATGAAGAAGAGTTTAACTGGTGTATAGAACAAACCTTGTTTTTTGGAGAAGACCGTCAACCATTGAATATGATTTTGGATGATGGTGGAGATTTAACCAATATGGTTTTTGACCAATTTCCAGAATTAATCAACGGTATAAAAGGACTTTCAGAGGAAACTACTACAGGAGTTCACCGTTTATATGAACGTATGAAGAATGGTACGCTTCATCTACCAGCAATCAATGTAAATGATTCGGTTACGAAGTCAAAGTTTGATAATAAATATGGCTGTCGTGAATCATTAGTTGATGCAATTCGTCGCGCTACAGATTTAATGTTGGCTGGTAAAGTCGCTGTTGTTGCTGGTTATGGAGATGTAGGCAAAGGATCCGCGGAATCATTACGCTCAGCTGGTGTCCGTGTAATTGTTACTGAAATTGATCCAATATGTGCATTACAAGCTGCGATGGAAGGATATGAAGTTAAGAAAATGTCTGATGCCATTAAAGAAGCTAATATTGTTGTAACAACCACAGGTAATAAAGATATTATCAGACCTGAGCACTTCAAAGCAATGAAGGATAAAACAGTTGTTTGTAATATCGGTCACTTTGACAATGAAATTGATGTTGCTTGGTTGAATGGAAACTATGGTAATAGTAAAGTTGAAATCAAACCTCAAGTGGATAAATATACGATTGATGGAAAAGACATTATTCTATTAGCAGAAGGGCGCTTAGTTAATTTAGGATGTGCAACTGGTCACCCATCATTTGTGATGTCCAACTCCTTTACAAACCAAACTTTAGCGCAATTAGAACTGTGGACTAATACAGATCAATACAAAAAAGAGGTTTATACTTTGCCTAAACACTTAGATGAAAAAGTAGCTCGTCTGCACTTAGCGCATATCGGCGTTGAATTGGATGAATTAACTCCTGAACAAGCTGAATATATCGGTGTAACGGTGGAAGGACCTTATAAGCCTGAAGCTTATAGATATTAGGGTAGTATTTAGTGTTGAGTATTTAGTATTGAGTAGTTAGTATTTAGATAGGTATAGCCTGTTAAGATAGTAGCTAGGATATTTTGAATAAGCGATATTTAATAAAAGCCTTTACTGAAAAGTAAGGGCTTTTTTTATGGATTGTTTTTTAGTATAGTTTACGGGAAATAAAGGTGGGTTACTATTGTGAAGTTTTAGGTATTAAAGAATAAACCAAATTATGAATCGATTCCAGTTATTGTTGATTGCACTTATAACCTTTACATTCGCTTCTTGCTCTTTTTATTATCCTAAATATTTTATGAATAAACTGGAGGAAGACGTTATCTTGAAGGTTTTTTTTTCACCCAATATGGGGGAGGATCAAATAAAATTACTTAGAGTATAAAATTGGAAGGATATAAAGAAGAAAACTTCAAATCTGGAGATGTAAATCTCAAAGAATTGAAACCAATTGAAAAAGATAGATCCGTTTTGATCGTTAGGGTTCCTGCAAAAAGTGTTACTTATTTATACGATGTAGTTAGCGGCGGCAGTGAACCCAAATTTTGGGAGTTAACTACTTCAAAAGGGACCGTTAGATTAGACGCAAAAGAAATCTACAATTATTCTACCAAAAGGACTCCTTATAAGTTCTGGGGTTTTAAAAGTTATTTTGAGTTGCCTAATCATTCATTAAAAATGCTTTGACAGTATTCAGGCCATTTTCTAGTCTTTGATTATCCAAGCCAGATACAATGTTATATTTCGCCTGAACTTTATTAAGTTCATTTTTCCAAACGTTCATAAAATGCTCTCGTTCATTAGGGAAATCACGTAATGGGTCATCTTCCCATGGTAAATCAATATCCATGAGGAGATATAAATCGTACTTTCTTGACTTTATTTCATCAGTAACTAATTCTGGGGTATGTCCAAAGAGATGATCTGACCAAATTTTTACGGTTAGTATAGTTGTATCACAGATAATCAATTGATTTTTAGATAATGGGATTAGGGCTTCTTCCAATGCGATTTGGCCATGAAACATATTTACTTCATCTTGAAGACTATATTGCCTGTTTAAGTTCTCGCAATAATAGCGTGCATATTCAGGGACGCAGACCGTATTTAATTTATCGGCAAGGTACTTTGCCATTGTAGATTTTCCGGTAGATTCTGGGCCAACGACGGCAATTTTTAGAAGAGATTGCTTTAGTGATTTCATGGAATGGCAATATTACTGAAAATTTTTAAAGGTTTTCCCCCAATCTCTATAGCCATTCCATGCAATCACTGCAAAAGCAAGGTAAAGTAACGAGGTAAGAACTAAATCTTTGTGTAAATAAAGTGGAATATAACAGATATCTACAAAAACCCATAAAAGCCAATTTTGAAGGACTTTTCTAGTCATCAGAAATTGTGCAACGAAACTTGTTGCGGTACAAAAGCCATCAGCATAGGGTACGTCGGTATCTGTAAACTTATCGAGAACAAAGCCGAGTATTCCTGAAATAGCCATAATAATTATAATCGTCCAGAAGAATTGTCTAGCGCTTAAAGAACTGATAGGCTTTTCTTGGGAATGTGCTCTCTTGTTCCAATAATACCATCCATATATTGCTGTACCTAGAAAATATAGCTGCAAAACAGAGTCGCCATATAGTTTATTATGATAGAAAATATATAAATAAGTAATTACTGAAATGATGCTAATTGGCCAATTCCATATATTTTGTTTAGCGGCAAGATATACACATAAAAACCCTGTGATAGTTGCCAAACATTCCAATGAAGAAGTCATTAAGAATTGGTTGAAAAGTTGCTGGATTATATCCATTGTTTTAATTGAAAAACTTGATTTAAGCATTAAAGATAAAAACTTTACAACAAGTGTTATTTTTCAAGAGATCCTTTGATAGGGAAAATTATAGAATTTGATGGAATAATTAGGGGAGAAGATTTCGACTGGCCTAAGGGATTAGGTCAAAGAAGGGTGATAATTGATAAAATCTTTAATTATTGGAATAATTAAAGACGGGATTAATTTTGCTAAGTTCTAAAATGGGATTATTGAACTAGCTTATTGGCACAATTTGTACTTGCAAAAGATTCGGGTTTTGCTTTAAAAATAAATCCCATACCAAGAATATAGCCCATGGCTTCTTTGAGTGCGGTATTGGATTGGAAATTGGGGTTAGTATTGATGTCTGCATGGACTTCTAGATCGATTTGTTGCTGATCTAATAAAGGACAAAGTTCATAGGCTGTTTCGATTGAATGCTGAACTTCCAAGAGCATTCTTTCTTTGATTGTCATGTTGTGGCTTTTCTTATCTTTTCTGATAAACATAAATCCACCACGGTGTTCTCGGAGAAAAACTACGACAGTTGCAAACTCAACGGTACCTCTTTTAACTTGGGAGTCAGTACCAATAAAGACTTTGAGTTTATTGCCTGCCTTTTTCTCTCTAATGATGGTCTCTTCAACTGCGGACCATAACGGACGTTTTAATGTCTCTCCATTGTATTTTTGCCATTCCATAGTATGAAAATTTGTTAATTAAATTTACGGATATGTACTTCATTATCTTTCTGTTATATGTTAATTAATTGCTAATTATTTGTTTATTAAAACTTAATCACTATTCTTTATTTCCAAATGCAAGGTCTCCGGCATCACCTAATCCAGGTACGATATAGGATTTACTGGTCAGTTCATTATCTACTGCACCCACCCAAATATGGACATCTGGAAGAAAAGCCCTTACATGTTGCAATCCTTCTTCAGATGCAATCACCGTCGCTATATGTAATTCTTTGATATCGTAATCACTGAGGAGATCTTTACAGCATAAGACTAAACTTCTTCCGGTTGCAAGCATGGGATCAGCCATGATTACGATTTTACCGTCGAGATTAGGTGTGTTCTGATATTTTTTATGGATTTCAAATTCACCACTTTTTTTGGTGTGTCTAAATGCTGCGATGAAAGCGCTATCAGCAGAGTCAAAATAATTTAGAATCCCTTGATGAAAAGGTAAACCTGCACGAATTATAGTTGCAATGACCGGTTGCTTGCTTAAAAGATGAGTGTTTGCAACCCCTAGAGGCGTGTCAACATCGGAACTTTTATATTCAAAAGTTTTGGAGATTTCATAAGCCATGATTTCTCCCAATCGTTCAAGGTTACGTCTGAAGCGCATTCTATCGGTTTGAATGTTAACATCTCTTAGTTCTGCTAAGAAATGATTTGCGATGCTGTTTTGTTTAGTTAAGATAGTGACCATGACAAAAAGTCTTGTTGAATACCAAAATAACAATAATTTTTTGGATTATTTTGTTTGCAATCAAGATATCTAGAAAGGGAATAAAATTTGATAACTTAGGGGGTACGAAAGGCATTCTATGAAATTTCAATTAACATCAGAGTATAAACCGACGGGCGATCAGCCCGCTGCAATTGAACAATTAGTAGCGGGAGTAAATCAAGGAGAGACCTATCAAACATTGTTGGGCGTAACAGGATCTGGTAAAACATTTACGGTTGCTAACTTAATCCAACAGACTCAGAAACCAACATTGATACTCAGTCATAATAAAACATTGGCTGCGCAATTGTATGGTGAGTTTAAGCAGTTCTTTCCAAATAATGCGGTTAATTATTTTGTGTCTTATTATGATTATTATCAGCCAGAAGCATTTATTGCACATACGAACACCTATATTGAGAAGGATTTAGCCATAAATGAAGAGATTGAAAAATTACGTCTGGCAACCACCTCATCATTAATGTCGGGTAGGCGCGATGTGATTGTTGTGTCGTCCGTTTCCTGTATTTATGGTATGGGTAACCCTGAAGATTTCTCAAGGTCAATATTCCGATTTGGAGTAGGGACTACCATAAGTAGAAATGCTTTTTTACATAAGTTAGTGGAAATCCTTTATGCTAGGACCACCTCTGAATTTAAGAGGGGTACTTTTCGGGTAAAAGGGGACACGATTGATGTTTACCCGGCTTATCTGGATACAGCGTATCGGGTTTCATTTTTTGGAGATGAGATTGATGAGCTTAGTGAAATCGATCCGGTTTCTGGCAGGACGCTTGAAAAACATGAGAGCCTAGCATTGTTTCCTGCAAATCTATTTGTTACACCAAAAGAGAAATTCACCCAATCCATTTGGTCTATACAAGATGAATTAGTATCGAGGAAAACTCAATTGGAAAATGAAGGGAAGATGTTGGAAGCAAAACGCTTGGAGGAACGCGTTAATTATGATTTGGAAATGATGCGTGAATTGGGTTATTGTTCAGGGATAGAAAATTATTCAAGATTTTTTGATGGAAGGGATCCCGGAATGCGTCCATTCTGTTTGCTAGATTATTTTCCAGAGGATTATTTATTAGTCATTGATGAAAGCCATGTTACGATACCACAACTGAGAGCCATGTATGGAGGGGACCGGTCTAGGAAAATTTCCTTGGTAGAGCACGGATTTAGATTACCGGCTGCATTGGATAATAGACCCTTAAATTTTCCTGAGTTTGAATCGCTAACTAATCAAACTATTTATGTTTCTGCCACACCGGGAGATTACGAACTTCAACAAACAGAAGGTGTAGTCGTTGAACAGGTCATCCGTCCAACAGGATTATTGGATCCAGTAGTAGAGGTGAAACCAGCAATTAATCAGGTAGATGATTTTCTTGAAGAAGTTGATAAAACAATCAAGGAAGGCGGACGTATTTTAGCAACAACATTGACTAAAAGGATGGCTGAAGAACTTACGAAATATATGACTAAACTGAATATTAAAGTCAGATATATCCATTCGGAGGTTAAAACATTGGAACGAGTAGAAATATTAAGAGGACTTCGTTTGGGGGAATTTGATGTTTTAGTTGGCGTCAATTTATTGAGAGAAGGATTAGATTTGCCGGAAGTAACATTAGTGGCTATTTTAGATGCAGATAAGGAAGGATTCTTACGATCCGAGAGATCATTGATTCAAACTATTGGTCGTGCGGCAAGGAATGATAAGGGTCGTGTTATCATGTATGCAGATAAAATGACAGATAGTATGCGTGTAACGATTGAGGAGACCAATAGAAGGAGAGAGAAACAAGTCGCATATAATTTAGAGCATGGCATTACGCCGAGAACTGTTGGAAAAACGAAGGAAGAGATTCTTGAACAAACTTCTGTAGCCGATTTTAAAGGAGAAGCTAAGGCATATGTGGAACCAGAACCAGGAGCTTCAGTTGCAGCAGATCCTTTAATAGAATATATGAGTGATAAGGAAATGAAAAAAGCGATCGAAACGGTACGTAAGAGAATGGAAAAAGCAGCCAAAGAAATGGAATTCTTAGAAGCTGCGAAATTACGTGATGAAATGTTTGCTTTAGAGAAAGCTTACCAAGAAAAATTTGGTATTAGCTAACTCATAATTCAGGCGTAAGTTTAAATATTTTTGCACCGGATGTTTGAAATGTAATATTGATTTTGGGGTCTATTGAAGTTTCTTCCTGACTAATTAGGTCCTTTATTTTAAATTTTCCATCGAAACCCTCTTTATTTAGGTCATACGTTAGGGTTAAATTTTCATCTTTGAAATTGAACGCTATTAAATATAGTTGACCTGCATCATGTTTTAGGTATAGATTACTTGTTTTGTTGTCGAGAATTACCTGAAGCGGTTTAAAGCTTTTGCCATTTTTTCCAATTTGAAGGATTTCAGGATTTTGCAAGATTGGTTCCATTGATGTTTGCCATTCTTCATATTTAGAAAAGTCATCTCCCAATATTATAGGGCCGGCCACAACAGCGGACAACAGGCGTGCAATATTGGTGTTGTGGGATTCGCCAGTAAAAACTACATGGTCAGCATCGATGAAATCATAAAGGAATGTTTGCCACCAACCGAAAGTAACGGAATTCAGGGTGTAAGCCGTTTGTTCCATGGTCTTCCAAGCGTCGCAGGCAATCCTTCGCATATGTGCGTACTTATAAGTCGCTATGGAAGGAGAGATGGCCGCATAAATAAGCATTTGATTGTCTAATACCTCATTCAGGTATTTCATTCCAACAGCATATGCTTGCATTCCAGTTGTAGTGTTAGGATCGAAAAAGGATGTAGATTCGATAGATGCATGGGAAAGGAAATCAATTTTGATCATTTTAAAACCGCAGTCTTTCAGTTTCTCAAGAATAAATTTCATTCTTGCTTGAGTTCCGGGATGAGTGGGGTCTAAGGCTCTACCGCCATCCAAGTCGTGAAATCCATTATCAGTTTTAGTCCATAACTCAGCAAAAACATAATCGGACCCTTCAGCTTTTCTATTTGGTCCGGATTTGTACCCCCAATCAGTAAAAGGTGCCCAATATGCTCCTGGTTCCAAGCCAGCTGCTTTACAATAGTTTACAAATTCCTTAAGTTTACTATAATCACCTCCCATTCCTCCGGGAACCATATTGTCCCAAAATGAATCCAGATCGATAAAAGCCTTTCCGCTTTCATTTCTAAAGTTTGGAATCTTGTTTTTGAAATAATCCACATTCCCAGTAGCATTTTCCCAAGATAGTTTATCCTGTATTACTCCCCAACTATTCCATCCAATTGGTGTAGCACCTGTCCAGCCTTTTATGTTAGGTGGAAATAATTTTTTTTGAAGTTTTGCATAGCTTTCCATTCCATCCTGCCAATTGTTTGACAATGCTATTAGAATTTTAGAGGATTTTATGATATTTCCATTTACAAAGCCATGCTTTATGGAGTCTCTTGTGATATTTACGTCAGTAAAACCGTTTACTACTTGTAAATCAGTACGGTCTAATGAATCTTTATTCGCAAGAATTCCTGTTTTCCAAGTAGATTGGTCCAAAGATGCAGCAATTAAACCTTTTTGATTAGTTTTATCATATAAGATTCCTACCTCAGCACTTTGGTAGGGTTGATTCCCGAGTTCATTTTGATGGTAGGAGATGAATGTGTCGTTATCAAAGGGGATTGAGATTGTGGATATGGGATTGCCTACGAATAATTGTTGCGTTTTAAGGGATATAGGAATAAGGTTATTTGAGGAAATATTTTTACCCTTAACAACTAATTCCAAAATAAAAGATGGATTCTTTTCATAAAAATAGAAATTCTGTATTGCTTTAATTCCATTTGCTAGTGGATGCTCTATAGAATAGCAAGTGCCAGAACCCACTTGATCTTTGAATTTTTGCTTTAATGCTCGTGCATTGGAAGATTTTACTTCAATAGGGCCTTGATTTTTTAGTTGAAAGATTGAAACTGCATTTTCAAATACAGGGATATTGTTTTCAATTAGTGAAAAAGATCCTTTTTTTAGATCATATCTGAAGACCTGATTATTATTAAGCTTTACATCAATTTGAGCGCGGATGGATTGGTTCGGTAATAATAATATGGTCAATAACCATACTATGTAAAAGTATTTTAATTGCATTATGAAATAGGTTGGTTGATATAAAAACCAAAATTGGTGATCCTGATTTTTTTCCAATCTACGATTATAAATTGAATTATAGAGTCTTACTAATAAAAAAAGTGGCTTACAATAATATTGTAAGCCACTTTTTACAAAAACTTATTGTATTACAATAATCGAGATGGGAATTGCTGTATATTTTCAATACTTAATTGCTGCATAACCTGATATAGTTGAGCTTTGAACATGTTGATCGTATGATCTGCACCATCATCTCCTAATGCTCCAACACCATACATAAAAGGCCTTCCCATAAAATTAAATTCTGATCCAACTGCATAGGCTCTCCCAAGATCTACTCCTGATCTTATTCCGCCGTCCATCATAATTTTTAATTTACTACTATAGTTTGAGTTCTGGGTCAATCTGATAAGAGAGTGAATAGAAGATTCGCCAGCATCAATTTGACGGCCTCCATGGTTAGACACAATAACACCATCCACACCGATGGATATTGCAGCTTCCATATCCTCAGGTGTTGCTACTCCCTTTAACACCAATGGGCCTTTCCAGATATCACGGATTGCTTGTACTTTTTGGACATTTACTTTGCCTGTAAATGTTTTGTTCATAAATTGCCCCAATTGGGAGAGGTCTAATCCTTTTTCCATGTAGGGTTTAAGGGTGGCAAAATTGGGAATTCCATGTTGTAGGGTTTTTATTCCCCATTCAGGACATATCAATGCCTGAAGAATATTCGATATATTCATTTTAGGAGGCATTGATAAGCCGCTTTTAATTTCTCTATACCTCAAACCGAAGGAAGGAACGTCGACTAATACGACAAGTACTGGACATTCTACGGCTTTTAAACGGTTAAGGATGTCGTCTCTTAAACGATCTTCAGTAGGGTGGTAGAGTTGAAACCAGGCTTCGCCTTCAGAAACTTCAGCAATCCTTTCAATGCTACTTGTGGAAACCGTACTTAATATGTAAGGGACATTATTTTTAGCTGCTGATTTCGCTAATATTTCAGGCGCATTCGGCCACATCAATCCTTGTAAGCCAATTGGTGAAATACCGAATGGAGCACTATATTTCTTTCCGAAAATTTCGACAGACATATCAATATCGCCCGATACATGAAGGTATTGAGGTTTTAATAAAATGTCGTCAAAGTCATTTTCATTTCTTGCCAAATTCAATTCTTCATTACATCCGCCTTCAAGATAATCAAAGGCAAATCTTGGAATTCTCCATTTTGCCTTTCTTTTTAAGTCAGCAACAGAAGGATACCCTGGGTTATAGGGATATTTAATCTTTACACTCATTATTATTTAAGATATAGGTTGTTAGAGAACAAAAGTACGGTTAAAAAATTATAATAACCATCCTGCACTGTTAGCTAATCTATATTTAAACGTTGAATGATTTCTTTTTTATTATGGATTCCATAAAAAAGAATATAGTCTACTTTGGTGGATAATCCAGAGGTTCCATCTTTTTGTTTGATATAGATTCTGTTTACAATGAATTTCATTCCGTTAACAGTAGTTTCTACAAATGGCTTTCCTTTGGCGGGAATAATTAAATTAAATTTCTGTGTTGGAAGGGAGACAATTGATGCTTCAAAAAAATTATTATTAATTCTTTTTGTATCAATTCCGTAGGCAAAATTTTTTTGAATTGTTGTTAGCGGTTTAATTTCGCCATTTTTATCAAAGATTTGACGATAAACCCGTATAGGATTTTCGAGGTTAATTTTACGATCGTCATTAAGGTTTAATGCGTAAATAAAGGTGTTTTTTCCACGATTATGTTGTATATAGAACAATAATCCATCTTTATTAGAGGGTTTAGGATACCCTTCTTGAGCTTTAACACAGTAAAATGATACGAATATCAGAACCACCGAAATGAATTTATTCATCCTTGTTAGTTTTTCGGTAATTTACTGATATTCGCGTTAAGTGATGGTGAATTTTTAGTTAAAGTTAATTTGTGCCACCCCTACCTCCGAACATTTTAGAGATGAGCCAAATAACGAGTACAATAGCACCTACTACCAATATAATACCCCACCACATACCTGCCTTAAATATTCCCTCAATTAATGAACAACTGCTAAATAGAGTTGTTGTCAGGGCAATCGCTAAAAATCCAATGTATCTATTCATATTTCTTTTTTTAGTAGTTATTATAGAACATAAACAATATTGCTGTATAAAAGTTTGTTATTTCCATGTAGATAGGATGTGTGTTAGGAGTTCCGATTTTTTATTTTGCCAAGAAGAATCGGTTGAAATCTTCATAAAAAAGGCCATACTTAATGTACGGCCTTCCAAATATATTTTATAATACTATTAATTTTTATTCAGCTCTTAAGATTTTAGCAGCTTCTACCATTGATTCTAAAGCGGCTTTAGTTTCTGGCCAAGCACGAGTTTTCAAGCCACAGTCAGGGTTTACCCATAATTGTTCAGCCGGAACTACAGCTTTAGCTTTACGTAAAAGGTTTACCATTTCTTCCGTGCTAGGAACGCGAGGTGAGTGGATGTCATAAACCCCAGGTCCGATATCATTTGGATATTTAAAATCAGCAAATGCGTCTAATAATTCCATTTGAGAACGGGAAGTTTCAATTGTAATTACGTCAGCATCCATTGCTGCGATATCCTGGATAATATCATTGAACTCAGAATAGCACATGTGTGTGTGAATTTGAGTATCATCATCAACATTTGAAGAAGAAACACGGAACGCACGAACTGCCCAATCTAAGTATTCTTGTTGATCAGCTTTACGTAAAGGCAGACCTTCACGGATTGCAGGTTCATCGATTTGAATGATTTTAATACCTGCTTTTTCTAATGCTTGAACTTCATCTAAAATTGCCAATGCAATTTGGTAAGTAGTTGTTGAACGAGGTTGATCATTACGTACAAAAGACCATTGTAGAATAGTAACAGGACCTGTCAACATACCTTTTACAGGACGGTTAGTTAACGATTGTGCGTATGCAGACCAACGTACAGTCATGTCTTCAGGGCGATAAACATCACCAAAAATAATTGGAGGTTTTACACAACGAGAACCATAAGATTGTACCCATCCATTTTGCGTGAATGCATAACCTGCTAATTGCTCACCAAAGTATTCAACCATGTCATTACGTTCGAATTCACCGTGTACTAGAACATCGATGTCTAAATCTTCTTGAAGACGGATAGTTCTTTCAGTTTCAGCAGCGATTTCTTTATCGTATTCCTCTTGGGTAATAACACCTTTTTTCAAGTCAGCTCTCCACTTACGAACATCTTTCGTTTGAGGGAATGAACCGATTGTAGTTGTTGCAAAACCAGGAAGGTTAAATTTAGCTTGTTGAGCTTCTTTACGATCATTGAAAGGAGAAGTACGTTTAGCATCTTCATCGGTAATGTTACTTACACGATTTTTAACTTCTGGTCTATGAATTAAAGGAGAAGTACGGCGGCTTTCGGCAGCTTGTTTATTTTCTTCAAAACGTTTTTGCGTATCCGCATCAACATCACCTTCAGCTAATACAGCAAGATCTTTAACTTCAGAAAGTTTTTGCTTAGCAAATGCTAACCAGTTTTTAACTTCAGCAGGTAGAGATTCCTCATTATTTTCATTGTCTAAATCAAACGGAACATGTAATAAAGATGAAGAAGGGGCAACCCAAACGCGGTCTTTACCTAAAGCATCTACAGCTTGTTTGATTTTTTTCAATGAATTTTCGTAATCATTTTTCCAAATGTTACGGCCTTCAACCACACCCAAAGAAAGAGTTAGGTTAGCAGGAACTTTTGATAATATAGAGTCGAGTTGATTTTCACCACGAACTAGGTCAAGGTGTAAAGCATGCACAGGAAGGTTAACGGCAATATCTTCGTTATTTCCTAATGCCTCAAAATAAGTAGCAACAATAAGTTTGATTCCTTTAGCTTCAGCAGCTAATTTTTCGAATACTTTTCCGTAAAGTGCTTTTGTAGCCTCATCGATATCCAATGCCAAGAAAGGTTCGTCGATTTGTACATATTGAGCACCAGCATCAGCTAGTTTACCTAAGATTTCTTCGTAAACAGGAAGTAATTTGTCGATTAGATCGATACGGTTAAAGTCAGCTTCTTTTTCTTTACCCAATAGTAGGTAAGTGATAGGGCCAATTAGGACAGGTTTAGTTTCAATGCCTAATTGTTTAGCTTCATTATATTCATTTAAGAATTTTTCAGAAGTAAGTTTGAATTCTTGGTTTTTTACGAATTCAGGAACGATATAGTGATAGTTAGTATCAAACCATTTAGTCATTTCCATAGCAGTAACATCCACGCCACCTTCTTGGAAACCACGAGCCATCGCAAAATATAAATCAAGATTATATTTGCGATCGATTTTGTTTAATAAGGAGTTGTAACGAGCAGGAATAGCTCCAACAGTTAATGATAAGTCTAAAACTTGGTCATAGAATGCGAAGTCATTAGATGGGATCAGATCGATACCAGCATCTTTTTGAGTCTTCCAATTGCTTTCACGGATTTTAAGTCCAGCCTGCAATAATTCTTCCGCGCTGATTTTCTTTGCCCAGTAAGCTTCATTAGCTTTCTTCAGTTCACGGAAAGCACCCACACGTGGGTAGCCTAAATTGTTTGTTAATAGCATATAGTTCTCTACTAAATTAAATAAATTTCAATAAGTCTTTTTGCTAAGAGAAGGCTACCTAGGATTCCTGTAACCAGCTTATCTTTCCCAATCGGGGTAGAATGTAGCACCTTGTCAAGAGACAGGTTGCTAAGGCTTCATCGGGTCTAGTCCCTCTGCCTTTCTCTATAAGCGGTGGCTAAGTTAGGTATTACATTTTTAAAATGCAAAAAAAGATTTTAGTTAGCTGCTAACTAACTAATAATTTGTATCCTTTACCGTGAACATTGACAATTTCAACATTTGAATCTTCTTTTAAATATTTTCTCAATTTACTCAAGAAAACATCCATACTTCTGCCTGTGAAGTAATTGTCATCATGCCAAATTTTAATTAATGCTTCTTCACGAGTAAGAACATCATTTTTCTTTAAGCAAAGAAGTCTTAATAGTTCAGCTTCTTTTGTTGAAAGTTTTTGTTGCTGACCTTTATAAGAAATAATTTGACTTGTATAATCGAAGAAATAATCACCGATTTCAAATTTATCTGAAATTTCTTCTTCTTTGTCTTTAGACGCTCTTTTGAGCAGAGCATTAATTCTTAACAAAAGTTCTTCAACCCGAAATGGTTTGGTAATATAGTCATCACCTCCCAATTCAAATGCTTGGGTCTTATCTTCCATCATTCCTTTTGCCGTAGCATAAATGATAGGAACTGTTTGGTTGATTTTACGGATATCTTTCCCTAGAGAGAACCCGTCCTTCTTAGGCATCATGACGTCCAAAATACAAAGGTCAAATTCTTCTTTACGGAATGCATCCATTCCTTCCTGACCATCTGTACATAGAACTACATCAAATTTCCCTTTTAATTCCAGATAATCCTTTAACAATTCGCCTAAGTTTGGATCATCCTCTGCTAATAATATCTTTTGATTCATACTTTTCTATATCTAATGATTATGCAACTTCCTTTGATGCATTTTTCAATGGGAGAGTTACTTCAAATTGTGTGCCTTTATCTTTTTCACTTTTAACGGTAATTTTACCATTTAAGCGTTTAATGATGTCGTTTACATAGCTTAGTCCAAGCCCAAATCCTTTTACATTGTGGATATTTCCAGTAGGGATGCGGTAGAACTGATCAAATATTTTTTCTTGCTGGTCCTTTGTCATCCCCATTCCTTTATCAGCAACAGAAATAACAATGTTGTTTCCTCTATTAAAAGTCTTAAAAGTGATTTCTGGTTTTTCTTTAGAATATTTTATTGCATTATCGACCAAATTAAACATGACATTGGACAAGTGCAATTCATCACCAACGACGAGGTCGTTTTGAGCAGCAATATCAACATGTAGGATTCCTTCAGCTTTATCCATTTGAAGTCTCATGCTTTCTAATACAGCATTAGCCAAGGAGTTAATATTAACATTAACTCGTTCAATTTTAAGGTTTTCTTTTTCTAACCGAGCAATATTTAATACCCTTTCAATATGAGAACCGAGTCTTACATTTTCATCATAAATGATGTTTGCAAGTTTATTTACCCTTTTTTCATCGGATGAGATTTCCGGGTCACGGAGTGATTCACTTGCTATCATAATGGTGGCCACGGGAGTCTTAAATTCGTGGGTCATATTATTGATGAAGTCTGTTTTCATTTCAGAAATTTTCTTCTGTTTGAAAATAATGCTCAAGGTATAGGCGAAACATCCAATTAAAAGAGCTAATAAAGCTAGAATAGTAGGGAATAACCAATAACCCATAGTTTCAGCAATGATACCGCCTTTGTTGGGGAAATGGATGCTTAATTCTCCAGGAGCGCTTCCACGGTCTCCTTGGAAAAGTCGAGCCGTATAAACCAATGGGTTTTGTACTTCTTTTAATTCTTCGTTATTGAATTGATATACACCTTGGAAAACAGGTATTTTATTGAAGTCTTTAATTTCCATAACAAAAGAAGACTTAATACCTCGGTCCCTTAATTCCCTAATGAGTAAGTCCACAGTTTTTTTACCATTAATCCGTTCTGCTAAAGGTCTTTTAGATAATTCCATTCCCATTGCAACATCAGCGATTACAGAGCTTTTTTTACCACCTAATATGGCAATAGTGTCATATAAAGTAGCTGCCTCAGTAAATTTTTGACTTCTCAAATTATTTAATCTGATTTCTAGAGCCTCAATTTTTGCTAAGGTTTTAGAGTCATACCGAGGAGGTAATGTACGGATTTGATAGGCTATTGCTTCAGTTGAAGGAGGCGTAAATACAGGGATTAAGTATCTAGCACTATCATCTTTTTGAGCTACCCTTGGCACTACTTTTATAGCTTCTACGTTGGTGAATTCTCCAATGGTATTTTCAGAAGTAATACCCTGTTCCAAAGTTATCCTTACCAAGTGTTTATATTCTTTCCTATTAAGATAGGTTTCGAAGAATTCATTGCTAATAGGTACAGCAGGGAATTGTTGGTTTAATTCTCTTTCTAGATAATTAAATCGTTGGGTGTGTGCAAAAGCGGTTCTTTGAAGGGTTTTAATGCTGTCTTGATATTGTAATTGTAAGGCTAATTTTCTTTCATTTTTTTGAATTCGTTCTTGATCTATCCTAAACTTTTCTTGGTTTTGGCGTTCTTGTTCCCTTGCAAAATCGTAGATTTCCTGGCGTTCAATTTTATTGGCGACAGCAGATAATGAGGCCTTAACCTCCTCGTCAAAAAGTTTAGATTCTTTTATAAATGATTCCCTTACAAAATAATATTGCATGGCCATTACACCTATCAGTGCAATTGACATCAGCCATATGATTAATGCAATACTTCTCTTTTTCATTTGTTACAAAAGTAATAAGGGAAAACAGCTAATTTTCTCATTTAACACTATTTAACAGCAGATTTTTAGCATTTTTACCGAAATAAGTTTTGATTTGGTAAATTATAAACATTAAATAAGCTAATTATGAAGACTGTATTTCTCCTTCCGCTGTTTCTACTGATTTGGAATTTTCCATGCCTTGCTCAAAATACTGAAAAAAAATCACAATTAAAGCCATTGGAATTTCAAGTGCCAAATTTGAACCTGGACACTTTAAAAATAGATTGGAATAATATAAAAAAGGGAGCAGGGGATACTTCTATAGAAATACCGAATGCATACAATTTTAAGAAAGTTATACCATCATTACAAAATCCAGAATTCAATATTAATCCAGCAGATGATACGGTGATTTTACAGAAGAAGCTAGAAGGGAATGAGAGTTCAAGGATGCCGGGGACTGAAAAGCTGGAAGCATTTGGGCGAAATATAAAAATAGATACCCTAAAGGACAGCAAAAAAAATGTGCCTTTAAAGAAATAGTTGATTTGCTTTATAAGCATTTAAAATAAAAGGAGCCTCTGATCTGAGGCTCCTTTTATTATTATCTTACTTCTGAAACACGGATGGTATTAGTTCTACCTTTTTCGTGTAAAGGAGTTGATGATGTGTTGATTACGATCTGACCTGGTTCAACCAAGTGACGGTCTTTTAATAGTCCGTTTACATCTTGGATAGTTCCATCAGTTGATTCATACTTTTCATAGATGAATGCTTTAACCCCCCAGCATAAACTCAAGGTGCGTAATAGGGTTTTATTACCTGTGAAAACATAGATATCAGCGTCTGGACGGTAGCTAGAAATCTCCATTGCTGTATATCCGGAAGAAGTCATTACAGCGATTGCTGAAGCATGAGTTTTTTCTGCCAAGAAGATTGAAGAGCTACAGATAGCATCTGGGATTCGGGTAACAGGAACAGTTCCCAATTGTTCTTTATCACTATAGTAAGGGTAAGAAGTAGCCTCTACATGAGTAATCACCTTAGCCATTGTTTCTATAACGATTTCTGGAAATTCCCCAACTGATGTTTCACCGCTTAACATAACAGCATCGGCGCCATCGATTACAGAGTTAGCTACATCATTAACTTCGGCACGAGTAGGACGAGGAGTCGTGATCATACTTTCAAGCATTTGTGTAGCAATGATTACAGGTTTCGACAGGTTACGACATTTTTGAGCAATAATTTTCTGTAAACCAGGTACTTCTTCCATAGGAAGTTCAACCCCAAGGTCTCCACGAGCAACCATGACAGCATCTGTAGCTTCGATAATACTATCGATGTTATCAATTGCCTCAGGTTTTTCGATTTTGGCAATTACTTTAGCGTGAGATCCTTTTTTCTTGATGATTTCTTTACATTGTTTGATGTCTTCAGCAGAACGTACGAAAGACATAGCGATCCAATCAGCACCATGGTCTAATGCAAAATCTAAATTATCAAGATCTTCTTCAGTTAAAGAAGGGATAGAAACTTTTGTATTTGGAAGGTTGACACCTTTTCTTGAAGTAAGGATACCACCATGAACGACTTCACAAGTAACCGTATCCAAATGGTTAGTAGAAAGGACGCGAAGTTGAAGTTTACCATCATCCAAAAGGATAATTTCATTTTCTTTTACGTCGTTAGGGAAGTTATCATAAGTAATATAAATTTTCTTTTCATCCCCAATTTGTTCATGGGTTGTAATTTCAACGGTACTGCCATTAACAAGAATAGCACCACCTTCTTTCATTTTGCCGATACGGATTTTAGGTCCTTGTAAATCTGCTAAAATACCTACGTTGAAAGGGTGTTCTTGGTTGATTTCGTTGATTGTGTTG
>JBEBTR010000038.1:0-24329 GCA_040393725.1 Sphingobacterium endophyticum
TCTTCTTAAAATCACTAGAATAATAATTATGATAATAAACTGATTCATAAAGAGGGGTCAGCAAGATCGATGTGATACCAAGGTTTTGAAGGTAATCTAATTTTTGTTCTAACCCAGCTAAATCCCCATTTTGATCTCCATTGCTATCATAAAAACTCCTTTGAAACACATGATAGATAATTTCATCTTTGATGGCTTCTCTGTCCTGTTGTTTCTCATTATTGCAGCCTATAAGTAAAGGCAAACAGCCAAAGACAAGAAATAACAGGACTAATGACTTATGCATTTTCATCCTAAGCACAATTATAATAGAAGAGGATTGATTTCAGAATCTGCAAGGGAACCGGCTTCTTTGCCCATTAACCATTGTTGGCGATCGTTTTCCTGCCATTTATGCTTAGGTTCTGTAACTCTTGCCCCATCTGCATAATAAATAATGGTCATAACTGATCGCATCTTGTCAGAAGAGTTCCCAGGTGCATTATGCATCGTATAGCCATAATGAAAAGTCGCATCTCCTGCTTGCATAGAATCAGGATGGGTTACCTTAAAATTCTTCTCCTTAACATATTCTGAAAAGGTCTGCTCTGACTCATCAGAAATAATGATATCCGAAACATTATTTTGTTTATGTGAGCCTGAAGCGAAAGTCAACATTCCCATTTCTGGATTTGGAATATCAACTAACGGCATCCACATAGTTATCGTGTTGCTGGTATCCAATGGCCAGTAGTTTTGATCTTGATGCCAAGGTGTTGGACCACCTCCGGCCTCCTTAAAAAGTGCTTGATCATGATATAGCCTTACATTCTCAACACCTAATAAATCTGCAGCAATTTTTGCAAAACGTTTGGCCAATACAAATCGCTTTACCTCTGCATCAATTCTCCAAAGGTTCATGATTTGTAAAAAAGCTTTTCCATAGGTATCCCTTTCTTCAAGCTTTCGCTTTTCTTCGTTATGCCGTTGCGCAGCATCCACTATATATTCACGGAAATATTCAACTGTATCCTTATCCAATACTCCGCGAATTAATATATGGCCGTTTTCCTGGAATTCCGCCGTTTCTGCAGATGAGATAGGTTTGATCTCATCTAAAATTTGATTGCTTAGTGTACTCATGATTTATAATTCTGGTCTATATACAAAGTTAATGGACAAATTTCCATCTCTTTCGGGGTAATTTAATCATGTATATGGCTTATTTTATCATTAACTCTATATTGTTTTGGTTTATTGATAAAATTAACTCTAGTAAATTCAAGTAAACCCTGAACAATTAAAATTGCTAAATGCTAGATTTTAAGAAGAAAATGATCGTAATTTTCGGGAACGGTTTCGGTAATAATTAAAATTATAGCAAGAATTTCATTAATATATAAACATATAAATAATTGATAATTAGAATTATATGATATTTATTTTTGCCTTTTTTGCTAAAAATAAAAAAAATGAAAAACTATTTTTTTTATAACATTTCTATAATAATTTAGTAACAAACCAATAGGGGGGCAATGAATGCCCGTCGATTATAAACAAAAAAACAAAATATGATTAGGGATTTTTACCATTGGCAGTTTCGGCTAATATTTATCTTCATCTTCAGTTTTCAATTGGTTTCCGGACAACAAAATCTTCAACTTTCAGGGAAAGTAGTCGATGATGCTGGATTGGAACTTTCTGGAGCAACGGTAACTATTAAAGGAACAAATAAACAAGTTTCTACAGACGCTTCTGGGAACTATGTTTTACTAGGATTGACCGCTGGGACAATCATTGTCGAAGCTTCTTTCATCGGACATAATAGTTCGGAACAAAATGTGAATCTAACCGCATCACAAACCTTGAACTTTACTCTTTCTTCTAATGCAGCTGAAATTGGTGAGGTTGTGGTTATTGGATATGGTGCTGTTGAACGAAAGCATGTGACAGGAGCTGTTTCAAATGTACAATCCAAAGATTTCCAAAAAGGCGCTATCACTTCTCCTGATCAATTGATTCAAGGAAAGGTGTCAGGCGTATCAATAACTTCGAATGGCGGTTCCCCAGGTGCAGGAAGCACAATCCGCGTAAGGGGAGGTGCCTCTCTGTCTGCCAGCAACAATCCTTTGATTGTGGTCGATGGTAATCCATTAAGTGGTGAAAGTGTCCCGGGATCAGCCAATCCATTGTCACTGATTAACCCTAATGATATTGAATCTATGACCATTTTGAAAGATGCGAATGCTACCGCAATTTATGGGTCAAGAGCTTCCAATGGTGTTATCATAATAACAACTAAAACCGGTAAAATCGGAAGGCCAAAACTTACACTATCTACTGTAAATTCCCTTTCAACCATAGCTAATCAAGTTGAAGTATTAACTGCTGACCAAATAAGATCCTATGTTAATGAAAATGGAACTGCTGCTCAGAAAGGGCTGTTAGGTACTGCGAATACGGATTGGCAAAAATTAATCTATCAAAACGCTTTTACGACCGATAATAATGTAACCCTTTCTGGGGGATTGACAAATATGCCTTATAGAGTGTCAATTGGTCATTTGGAGCAAAGTGGTATTTTGAAAACCGATGTTTTAAAAAGAGGAACCCTGGGCTTGAATATCTCGCCTCGATTCTTTGACAACCACTTAAAATTGGATATCAATTTTAAAGGAACCATGACTAACCAGGAATTCGCGAATACGGGCGCAATTGGTTCAGCTATCATCTTTGATCCAACACAGGAGGTTTATGATCCTACTAGTCCTTATGGTGGATTCTTTGAATGGAAAGAAGGTGCTGTGCCTAATTCCTTGTCACCTAGGAACCCAGTATCACTACTTGAAAACTATGGTAATAGGGGAGCGGCAAATAGAAGTATTGGTAATGCTCAATTAGACTACTCGTTCCACTTCTTGCCGGAACTACATGCTAATGTGAATGTTGGATATGATATTGCTGCTGGAAAAGGGGCAACTAGCATACCTGAATTTGCAGCATCAAATTTTGCTAATAAGGGATTCTTTCAACGCTACAGAGGTAAAAGTAATAACACCTTTATTGAAGGTTATTTAAATTATGTCAAAGACATCGAAAGCATAAACAGTAATATTAATTTAACAGCTGGTTATGGATATTATGATAATAAAGAAACTAGGTTTAATTATCCTACATACAATGCAAATAATGTGGTTTTAACCACGCCAAACTTCCCTGATGACGTTCAACAAAATAGATTATTGTCTTATTACGGTAGGTTGATCTATTCGTTTGCTGATCGTTATATCTTATCAGGTACGGTTCGTGCAGACGGTTCGTCAAAATTTAATCCTGATGGTCGTTGGGGTATTTTCCCTTCTGCAGCATTTACATGGAGAATCAAGGGTGAGAACTTCTTAAAAGATAACAACAGTATTTCGGATTTGAAACTTCGTGTCAGCTATGGTGAAACTGGTAATAAAGATGGAATTTCCAATTATGGCTTTATCCCTAGCTACTATTATAGTACTAACGAATCTCAATATCAAGTTGGCAATCAGTTTTATCATGTTTATTCTCCAATTGCTTATGATGCAAGTCTTCGCTGGGAGTCTACGACAACCACCAACATTGGCTTGGACTATGGATTCTGGGGAGGCCGGATCTCCGGTAGCATAGATGCTTATAACAAGAAAACCAAGGATTTATTGGCAACAATCGAAATACCCGTAGGAACTAATTATAGCAATCAATTATTGACCAATGTTGGTAATATGGAAAACCGCGGTGTAGAGGGAAGCATCAATATTCAAGCAATTAAATCTGATAATTTCAATTGGGATATTGGCTTTAATATGACTGTCAACGAAAGTAAAGTTACCAACCTTACATTAAACGATAATCCAGGATATCAACTTGCAGCTGGTTGGATAACTGGAGGTACAGGTAATGTGATTCAATACCACACTGTAGGATTAGCGCCCTTCCAATATTTTGTTTATAAGCAGGTTTATGATCAGCAAGGAAACCCATTAGAAGGGGTTTATGAGGACTTAAACCAAGATGGTGCTGTGACTCCGGCTGATCGATATTACTATAAAAAACCAGCACCTGATTATTTTATGGGCTTAACAACTTCAATCAATTACAAAAGATTAACGTTAAACACAGTTCTGAGAGCAAGTTTCGGAAATTACGTGTACGACAACATCTCATCGAACTTCGGTGTAGCCAGAAATATCCTGAACCCATCGCGCTTCATCAACAACGCTACTACCGATATCTTCAATACCAACTTTAACAACAATCAATATTACAGTGATTACTATATCAACAACGCTTCTTTCTTACGAATGGATAATTTGGGATTAGTGTACAATGTTGGTAATCTTGATAAGTCCGGAACAGTGACCATGACAATAAATGCAAATGTTCAGAATGTATTTACAGTATCGAAATATAAGGGTATAGATCCAGAATTATTTAACGGCATTGATTATACATTATATCCACGACCAAGAATATATTCTTTGGGATTAAACTTTGGGTTTTAACACATTATACGACAATCATGAAAAGATATATAAAAAACGCAATTTGGAGCAGCATGATGATCTTGTCTGTAACTTCATGTAGTGAAGACTTATTAGATCTTACTCCAAAGAACGATATTACTGCTGATCAAGTTTATAGTTCTGAACAAGGTTATAAAGAAGCATTCTTAAAGGTTTATGGTAGCCTCTCAATGACCTCAGGTGGTGGGGAAGGTGCCTCTGATTTAGCAGGTATCGATGCTGGCCAGTCAGATTTCTTCCGCTTATACTGGAATATCCAACAATTGACTTCTGATGAAACGTTGTGCGGATGGAATGACCCAGGTGTTCCTGATATGGTTTATGGTACTCCAGATGCCGACAATATCATGGTGAAGGGCTTATACACTAGATCTCTTTATACAATTACCGTGGTGAATGAGTTCTTGAGAGAAAGCACGCCTGAAAAACTTTCGTCTAGAGGTATCTCAAATACCGCCGATATTGAAGCTTACCGCGCAGAAGCTAGGTTCGTTAGAGCTTATCAATATTGGGTATTATTAGATCTATTTGGGAATCCACCTTTTATTACAGAAGAAAATACAATCGGAAAAGTATCTCCAGAACAAATAAAACGCCCAGAATTATTCAGTTATATTGAAAAAGAATTATTGGCAATTGAACCAACAATTAAAGCAGCAAAACAAAATGAATATGGCCGTGCAGATAAAGGTGCAGTTTGGACTTTATTGACCAAGCTTTATTTAAATGCCCAAGTTTATACTGGTCAAGCTAAATATACGGAAGCCATAACCTATGCGTCAAAAATAATTAATGGTGGATATGCTCTTGCCAGCAGTTATGCTAACTTATTTTTAGAGGATAATTACAATACCAGCAAAGATGAAATAATTTTCAGCATTAACTATGATGGAGTAAAAACCAGAAATTATGGGGGCACAACATTTTTGATCAATTCATTGATAAATGGTGAGATGAATCCAACTTCTTTTGGTGTACCGACCGGTGGATGGGGTGGAAATCGATCGACAAGAGCATTACCGTTGGCATTCCCTGATTATAGTGGTGCAACTGATAAAAGGGCGATGTTCTTTGGTGACAAAATTGAAAATGATGAACTTGGAGAATTCAAAGATGGATTACGTGTTACAAAATTTAAAAACGTAAAATCTAATGGAACGCCAGGAGCTTCACAAGGCGGAACATTCAGCTCATTAGACTTCCCTTTATTTCGTTTAGCCGATGTTTATTTAATGTATTCCGAAGCCGTTTTACGTGGTGGAACTGGTGGTTCAATGGCACAAGCATTAAATTATTTTAACCAAATCAGAAGAAGAGCTTATGGAAACACAAGTGCTAATGCTTCGGCTATTTCTTTGGATGATATCCTGAATGAAAGAGCTAGAGAGCTATATTTCGAAGGTTACCGAAGAACGGATTTAATACGATTTGGGAAATTCACCGGTAGTAGCTACATCTGGCCATGGAAAGGTGGTGCAAAGGATGGTAGATCAATCGAAGATTTTAGAAAATTACTTCCATTGCCTTCTTCGGACGTGATTGCCAACACTAACCTTACTCAAAACACAGGTTATTAATATTAATGCTTAGAAATTATGAAACTAATTAATAAACTTCTGATTTTATTTTGTCTTAGTGCGTTCGCACTGACCTCTTGCGAAAAAGATGAGGTTAGGACAATTGCTGGGGATGGCCAATCCGGTAGTTTAAAAAGTTCGGCTACCTCCGTAAATCTAACAAAAGAAACCTTAGACGATAAAGTCATTGAATTTACTTATACCCCGTCTGATTTCGGGTATAATGCAGGAATAACCTACTCCTTACAATTCGGGAAAAAGGGAACTAATTTCTCCCCCGTTAGAGAGGTCGTATTTGCAAATGGAATTACATCGAAAGAATATTCAGGTTTTGAACTGAATAATTTATTATCTGCTATGAATTTACCTTTTGACGCCAATTCAGACGTTGAAGTAAGGTTGAAATCAAGTATTTCAAACAGTATAGCAGTATATAGTAACATTGTCAACTTAAATAGCAAACCTATTCCTTTAACGGCTTGGATTTATATTCCTGGAGATTATCAAGGATGGGATCCTTCAACTGCCGATAGTTTAATTTCTGTAACAGGAAATGGTATCTACACCGGTATTATTACATTCCCTGCTGCCAAATCGGGTTACAAAATTACAACTGGTAAAAATTGGAATGTTAATTTTGGAGATGGTGGAAATGGAACCATTAGTCCTACCGGAGGTAATTTTCAATCTCCGTCTGCTGGACCATTTTTGCTAACCATGGATATGAATAGCAATACATGGGTGATAGAGGAAGCCCCAATATGGGGAATGATTGGTGATGCGGTACCTAACTCAAACTGGTCTGTAGATGCCGATATGAAGTTTGTGAACAATGGGGATGGAAATTGGGTCCTTAAAACCAATTTGAATAAAGGTGAATTTAAATTCCGTAAAAATCATGATTGGGGAACCAACCTTGGCGGTAGTAACGGATCCTTAAAATTGGGTGGAGATAATATCAAAGTAACTGAAGCGGGTAATTATACGATAAGTATGAATCCAACTACATTAACTTATACGATTGTTAAAAACTAATTCAAAGTCATGATGAGAATAACAATGAAAGTAATTTATGCATTAATCATTGTATGTTTTAATCTCCATTCTTTCGCACAAGTTGATCGAATAGAACCCTTGAATTGGTGGGTTGGAATGAACAATCCAAACATACAGTTATTGGTTTATGGCAAAAATATCTCTAAAAAATCAGTATCCATAAATTACCCAGGGGTAAGCCTTGTAAAACAGAATAAGGTCGAAAACCCTAATTATATCTTTTTAGATATTCACATTGATGCTAATGCAAAGGCTGGATCGGTGCCCTTAATTTTTAAAGAAGCTGGAGAGAAGGATTTTATAAAGCATTATGAGCTCAAAAAAAGGGACGAATCAAAGCATCGGCATCAAGGAGTGAATGCATCTGATTTTATCTATTTGATTATGCCGGATAGATTTGCTAATGCCGACCCTGCTAACGATAAAATAGAAGGTATGTTGGATCAATCCCTAAATCGTGACAGTATGTATTATCGTCATGGGGGTGATTTAAAAGGAATTATTAATCAATTGGATTATTTAGAGGATTTAGGAGTAACTGCAATTTGGCTTAATCCGATTCTGACTAATGATCAGCCTCTGACTTCCTATCATGGCTATGCGAATACAGAAAGCTATTATGTTGATCCTAGATTTGGCGGCAATGAAGCCTACAGAGAACTAATTGAAGAATGCCATAAAAGAGGCATAAAGATGATTCAAGATTTGGTGCACAATCATTTTGGAACAGAACACTTTACTGTGAAAGATATGCCAATGAAAGACTGGGTTCATCAATGGGATTCATTTACAAAAACTAACTATCGTGAACAGGTTCACATGGATCCTTATGCTTCAAAAGCAGATAAGGACATAATGGTAAATGGCTGGTTCGATAAGCATATGCCGGATATGAACCAACATAACCAATACCTCAAAAATTATATTACCCAAAGCCATATTTGGTGGATTGAAGAGATGGGGGTTGATGGATTCCGATTGGACACCTATGCATATAATGACCTTGATTTTATGGCTGAATGGGGCAAGGCAATCGATGCTGAATTTCCCAAAATGACATATTTTGGAGAAACATGGGTTCATGGAATCCCAAATCAAGCCTATTTCACAAAAGCTAACAAAATCAATCAGGGAATAGATACTAAACTTCAAGGAGTGACAGATTTTCAAGCTTATTGGGCAATAAATGAAGCTTTAAATGGAAAGTTCGGATGGATGGATGGAGTGGTAAGGTTATATAACACTTTCGCTAATGATTTCGTTTATGAGGATCCATATCGAAATGTTGTCTTCTTAGATAACCATGATTTGAGCAGGTATCTTTCCGTCGTTGGAGAAGATTTTAATAAATATAAATCTGGGATAGCATGGTTATTAACTACTCGTGGAATTCCACAGCTTTATTATGGGACTGAAATCTTAATGAAAAATTTCTCCAATCCAGATGGATTAGTAAGAGAAGATTTCCCTGGCGGATGGTCGACCGATAAAGTCAATAAATTTACTTCAGAAGGACGGTCTCAAAAAGAAAATGAAGCCTTTAATTATGTAAGAAAACTAGCGAATTATCGGAAAAATAATTCCGTGCTTCAACATGGCAAAATGCTTCAGTTTATTCCCGATGATGGAGTATATGTTTATTTCCGCTATGATGACCTTAAAACCGTAATGGTTATTATGAATAGTAAACAAGAGAATGTGAAAATTCATACAAAGCGTTTTCAAGAAGGTATAGGAAATTATAAAAAAGCATTGAATATTATTTCTGGAGATTTAATTGAAGATATTCAAGAAATAGATATTCCCGCAATGAGTACTCAAGTGTTTGAGTTAAAATAAAATTAAAATGGGATTTAAGGCATGTTTATTTGATCTTGACGGGGTATTAGTCGATACTGCCAAATATCATTTTTTAGCATGGAAGAGATTGGCTAATACATTAGATTTTGATTTTTCTGAGGAAATGAACGAACAACTCAAAGGTGTCAGTAGAGTAGAAAGCCTAAGGAAAATTTTAGATTGGGCTGAATTGCAAATACCCAATGATAAACAGAATGAATTAGCAACTCTTAAAAATTCATGGTATGTTGAAATGATTTCAGGAATGTCGGCGAATGAAGTTCTGCCTGGGGCAATCTATCTACTTGAAGAATTAAGGAATAATAATATCAAAATTGGACTTGGTTCTGCAAGTAAAAATGCAAAATTAATCTTAGATCAAACTGGCCTAACGTCTTATTTTGATGCTTTAGTTGATGGTAATATTGTCCGTAATTCTAAACCAGATCCCGAAGTGTTTTTGAAGGGGGCCGAATTATTAAATGTTGCTCCAAGTACCTGCCTTGTATTTGAAGATGCAAGTGCTGGTATAGATGCCGCAATCTCAGCGGGAATGAAAGTGGTCGGTATTGGTTCTACAAAAGATTTGGGAAATGCCCATCTTGTGGTTCAAAACCTAACCCAGATAAATTTAAATGCCATTCAACAATTATTTTAGCGATTAATATTCAGAAATAATATGAAAAATTATATACAAGCCGATCCTTGGTGCATTATTGAAGAGGGTTTCGACCCCAAACTAAATAAAATTTCTGAGAGCTTATTTAGTATTGGTAATGGTAAAATGGGACAGCGAGCAAATTTCGAAGAAACATATTCTGGAGAAAGTTTGCAAGGATCATATGTGGCAGGTGTATACTTTCCTGATAAAACTAGAGTGGGATGGTGGAAAAATGGTTATCCCCCAACTTTTGATAAAGTAATCAACTCAACGAATTGGATTGGTATTGATATCTATATCAACAATTTTTTATTGGACCTAGCAAAATGTCAAATAATAGAATTTAAACGTATCCTGAATATGAAAGAAGGCTTTCTTCAGCGTTCCTTCATTATTAATTTAAATACCGATCAAAAAGTTGAAGTACATGCCATTCGCTTCTGCAGTATTGATAACGATGAAATTGGAGCAATAAGCTATACAATTAAGCCATTAAATTTTGATGCCTCTATCAAGATTGTTTCCAAAATTGATGGGGATATTTCCAATCAGGACAGTAATTACGATTTTAAATTTTGGGAACCTGTAAAGGATAAAAAAACAGAAAATGGAATCTTTCTTCAGACAAAAACCCTAAAAACAGGTTTTGAACTTTGTGTAGGGGCACATACAACCATCCTTACAGACAAAATTCCTGCAGAAAAAATGCAGTCAGACGTCAAGCATGAAATCAAATTTATTGCTGAAGAATTTTCCCTCAATGTTTTTGCGGGTACAGAGATAAAAATCATAAAAATTGCTTCTGTGCTATCTTCTCTTAATTATCAGGTAGATCAGCTTTTAGTGAACTGCGAAGCTAAACTTATGGCTGCGGTTAGTGAGGGGTTCACCAAACTATTCGAAAATCAAAAAAAGGCATGGTCAAGAAAATGGGAACATAGCGATATTCAGATAGAAGGAGATGTCAAAGCACAACAGGCAATTCGATTTAATATTTTTCAGTTATTCCAGACTTATACAGGAACGGATTCAAGATTGAATATTGGCCCTAAAGGATTTACAGGCGAGAAGTATGCAGGTGCAACATATTGGGATACCGAAGCCTATTGCATTCCTTTTTACCTTTCAACAGCACCTCAGGAGGTTGCAAAAAATCTTCTCATCTATCGTTACAATCATTTGACCAAAGCGATTGAAAATGCAGAAAAGTTAGGTTTTATAAATGGCGCCGCATTATATCCAATGGTGACGATGGATGGAACTGAGAGCCATAATGAATGGGAGATTACATTTGAAGAAATCCATAGAAATGGAGCAATTGCCTATGCAATTTTCAACTATATTAAATATACTCAGGACTGGAAATATCTAGAACAATATGGTTTAGAAGTTTTAATAGCAATCTCCAGATTTTGGGCACAACGTGTTAATTGGAGCCAAGAAAAAGAAAAGTATGTTATTCTCGGAGTTACTGGACCTAATGAGTATGAAAATAACGTGAATAATAATTGGTATACCAATTATTTAGCAGTTTGGTGTTTAAAATATACTCAAGAAGCAATGTTCTATGTTTCTGAAAATTCTCCAGAAAGATATCAAGAGATCATTGAAAAACTTGAATTTAATCCAGGGGAATCAGCACAATGGAAGGATATCATTGGGAATATGTATTATCCATACCATAAGAAGCTAGAAATCTATCTTCAGCAAGATGGTTATATGGACAAAGAACAATGGCTGGTAAAGGATCTTCCAGGTTCTGAAAGACCTCTTAACCAGAAATGGAGTTGGGATCGGATACTCCGTTCTTGCTTTATTAAACAAGCAGATGTTTTGCAAGGTTTATATTTCTTTGAAGATGATTTTCAAATCGATGATATTCGTCGAAACTTTGATTTCTATGAAATGCGTACAGTTCATGAAAGCTCGCTATCTCCTTGTATCCACAGTATATTGGCCGCAAAACTTAATGATGAAGCACGTGCATATGAATTTTACCTTAGGACGGCAAGGTTAGATTTAGATGATTATAATAATGATACAGAGGACGGTCTACATATTACCTCTATGGCCGGAACTTGGATGAGCATTGTCCAAGGTTTCGCAGGAATGAGAGTGAAAAATGATAAACTCTATTTCAAACCCTTTTTGCCTGAGCAATGGAATGCATTTACTTTCCATATCGGTTTCAGAGGAAATATTTTATCTATAAAAATCAGTAAAGGATTTATGGAAATTCAGAATAAATCGAATCATACTATAAACATAACAGTTGTAGATTTGGATTATTCTGTTGCAGCGAATAATACGCTGAAAATTGATTTGAAGGTTTAGGTTGATTATAGTTATAGTGGAAAGGTGCTCCTTGGAGCACCTTTTTTATGTGATAATCAAAAATTTTCGGGGAACCCTGCTCTAAAGATGCTTTGCAAGTTGTTGTTTTAGCATCCCTGGACTACTCGGACGGGAAGCTGATTTATTAACGATTTTTCCTTCTTTGTTGACAATGGCATATCGTGGAATTTCAATCTGTCCACTTGAAAAGAAGAGATCAGCCATATCATTAAAGAATTGAGTATGTTCCCCAACAACTGGATGTAACATCGTAAAATATCCTGTCAGTGATTTTGCATGTAATAAACTATAGCATTTACCAACATCCTTCGAAGCATCAATGGTAATATATAGTTTCACCACATCATTTTCTTTAAAATAACTATCCAATTTCTTACTGTTCTCTAATTCTTCCATACATGGGGCGCACCATGAAGCAAGTATGTCTATGTAAACAACTTTCCCCTCAAACTGCTTCAGTAGGCTTGCAAAAGATTCTGGATGCTCTAAAGGAATTAACTCTTCCTCTTTTTCATTCGTGTCCGATTGTCCGCAAACATGAAATGGTAAAAGAAATACAAGAAATAAATAAATAATATTTTTCATCTCATTAAAATTTAAAATTGGTATTTCATTAAAATAAATAAAATTTTGACATAATTAAGGATTTAATATGTAACTCCCTGATTTTTAGTTGTTTTTTTAATTTGTTAAAGGAGCTTTACTCAATAAATATTAGCATTTACTCACTCATATTCTACCTACACTCATAGTGTAAGTTTCCATTGATTTTATACAGTAGTTTTATGTTCCGCTATTGACGAAAAAGCTTTCATAAACTAATTAATTATATAATAAATGATATCATGGAAAACTTGTTTTCATTTAAGGTGCGGGAAGGTCAGATTCTTCCTGAAACTGGAGCGATCAAGAATTTAAAATGGAATTTAGTGGGTAATGCAGCAGTGGAAGAGACAGCAATGAAATTGAAAGATGCTCATGTTGATATGAAATTTGAAATTCAGGACGATCAACTCACTGAATTTACACTCTCATTAGATGTTACCCCCGAACAGGTAACTGGTTCCAAGCAAATGATCTTTGAAAGTGAGGGAAAACCTATCGCCTTGTACTTGGACGAAAATGGAAAATTAAGTGCAGAAATTGAAACCGATCAAGGAATAAAAACTTTAAAAAGTTCAGAACCTATGCAGGATGGCAAAGCCAGTACAATTCGAGTTTTGAAATATGCGGATGGTTCTGCTGAATTAGAAATAAATGGCAATGTTCTCGCTTCTGATGCCCAATTGGGAAACATCAAATCCTGGAATAACCAGAATTTTCGATTGGGTAGTTCTTTCCACTCCGGCCCAAATTCATTCAATGGGAGCATTGAAAAATTTGAAATGGAAAAAGGTGCGGTAAGCTCCAAGGATTTAAAACAAAAAGCACAGATGGTCGGAGAAATTGCTCAAAAGATTAAAGCACGTCTTAATATAGATCAGATTCTCGTGCATTTTGATTTTAATCAAGGAAAACAAAAATTACGTCGAATTAAGCAGGTTATGCAGTCTTTGGGGGTGAAATCCATGAATGAGTTAGGAACGCTCAAGATGGAAGGCACCAAATCAATTAAACCAGGAGATGTGTTTATCGGGAAAAAACGGTCCTTGTTAGATTCAAGATGGGAAAATCTATCCAATACTTTTAATTCGGCGACTTTAAACTCAAAAAGTGCTCTGCTGAATAATAATCTAGGGAATGCTAAGAGCTTCAACCATTTTGAAATAAAGAAAACAAAAAAGACTGGACCAAGTATTTTAACCAGAACAGGAAGGAGAGGTAGAGATTTAAATACTGGAACTACCTTTAAAAAATTTCCAGGTTTAAACTGGAAGGATTTATTTAAAGAAACAAATGGTCAGCTAGAATTGAATAGTAAGGATGATTTTAAGAAATCATTTGAATCCATCAATCCATCTTTTTGGCCAACATTAACTGAAGGTTATCATGTATTGAGCGGTCCCTCTGTGATTGGACAGAAGGAAGCTGTTATTTTAGCAAAAAGTATTGATTTGACCAATGTCCACCTAGAGATCTCTCCAGATGTTGAAACATTGACCATCTATGCCGAGGAATTGATCTGTGGAGCGGATGCATGGATTATATGGAAACGTCCAGGTGGATTCACTCCGGGTCGCAGTGACGACCCTTATTTAAACGGCTTCCCTAATTATAATCGTTCTCGACGTAATCGTGATCACGATAATCACAGGGGCAGGGATGGAGGGCGTGCTTCAAATGGAATCGAAGGCCAAAATGCTGCTGCCGGTCGTCATGCACCCAATTTAGTTCTTTGGGTTAAAGACTTAAAGAATTTACCCAATATTGACCTCAATGGGGAAAACGGAATACAAGGTGGACAAGGACAACGAGGCGGTAGAGGTGGTAATGGTGAAGGCGGAAGACTAGGTCTGAAATGGCCATGGGATTCCTGTTATTCTGAAGGAGGAAACGGAGGTCGTGGTGGTGATGGTGGAAATGGTGGAAATGGTGGAATGGGAGGGGTTGGAGGTAATGCCGGCAATATATCGATTGGGGTGCTTGCCGGAACCTTAGAGAACGCTGTTATCAATAAAAGCTTTAAATGGAAAAATCAAGGCGGGCAGGCAGGTTTTGGCGGCCCAGGTGCTGAAGGCGGCGATGGTGGGGCTGGTGGACTTGCCGGAAATGGAGGGCCTTGCCATGGTGCCAGAAATGGAGATAATGGGGCTAAAGGTCAAAGGGGATTTGATGGACCTCTCGGACAATTTAATGGCCAGGATGGAGAGAACGAATTCTTTCAATTCTCTCAACAGGACTGGGATGAACAAATGACCCTGCCATTTATTACATCAGCTAGTACCTATGAAGTATTCCCAGGAGATAAGATTGTCTTAAAAGGAACCGTGTTTTCCAGTGCTGATACTTTTATCTATGATGAAACTGTAACATTGAATAAATCCTTGCGTTTGGATGGGACTGTTGAAGTAACGATTCCTCCAAATGCCTCAGGAGGTGCAAAAGTTATTTATTTCCGTAGAGCAGCTGATGGTCTTGAAAGCAACCGGATTATTGTTCGGATAAAGCCTCTTGTTGACGAATTTACTAATGATTTAATTCCTGGGGCACCTGTAGAGCTTACCGGAAAAGCGTTCCTTGATGCTGCAGCAGTATTGATCAATGGACAAAGTTTGCCCGCGACAGTTTCTAACAATGGTACCAAGATAACATTCACCATGATTGGTGTTGACTCCGGAATGCAACAAGGTGAAGAAAAATCATTGCAGGTCCAAAATCCTGACGGTATGCTGAGTAATATCAGAACTGCTAAGATGAATGGTATATTAGAGATCCGTTTTAAATTTGGACATAACAACCTTGGTTTTCATAATCCTAATATTGGTAAGCCCAGCTGGGATACCTTCCAAAAAACCTTCGGTAGTTCAGAAGTGTGGCATGAAACTGTAGATCCAATTTTTGGACACCCGATTTTAACCGCAGCCTTTTTTATCTTCTATAAATACTTTCTTAAAGGAGAAGGTGACGGTGGTTTGGCAACTGGATTTTGTACTTCCATGTCAGCAAAAGTTGCTGATAATTTATTTTCTGACAATGTAAATATATCAACAATACCCGAAGCGGATATCATCACTGAGCTTACAGGTATTCATGGAAAATTACTGAGTAAAGAATCATTGTTATATTTTCATGATTGTGGTAGAAGGGCAGGAGATAATATTGAACCATCCGTACGTCAAATCGAGCATACCTTTTTGAAAGGTTGTGATCGAAATAATGTGCCAATGATATTTTTTGTGCCTTCAGGAGAAATTTGGGACAGTGGATATATGGATAAATTAAGTGCATCACATTGTATATTTCCTTATCGATTTGTGTACCCTAGCGGACATACCGGTGCCCAACTTTCAATTAATGGTTTAACAACCGTAAATAGTTTGGATGGTGTAAAACTCTATTGCTGGGATTGTAACCACCACTATAATAACGATTGTTACCTTGAGTTTAAACTGGAAGATGGCAAATTGAGATTTACCTATAATAAAAGTGCAGCTTTCCGATTGGATCAGGGAATAACATTGGCCGTTATGACTAATGGTTCATATAATTTAGCTGATCATGATATGCCATTTACAGGCCCTGCAGGATTAACAACCTTTGTTTTAGACTTTTTATTAAGCCCTGCGGACATTGAGGTCACCGATGCAGAAGGAAGGAAAACCGGAAACTTTGATGGTAAAATTCATTGTGAAATTCCAAACAGCCATCCCTGTTACCTATTGCCAGGAGCTTATTTGTTGCCGGCCGGACAGAGTCTTACACGCCAAATTAAAGGTACCGCCAATGGAGTCTACACTTATAATAGCATTATGCCGGATGGAGCTATGATCAAGTTGGAAAATGTTGAAACTAAAAAAGGTGAAACAGAAATATTAATGGTCAATGCAGATGCTACTCAAATACGCCTCAAGAGCCAACGCAGTAAACCTATGGGCTTAACTTTTTCCAAGGTCATTGAAAATGAAATTCGATCCATTACAATCAATGGACTAAAATTAAATGAAACCCAGGATGTGGACATGACTTTAGCTCCTGACTTAAGTTTCTGCAGGTTTGCAAATCCTCAGAACATTGCAGAAGTGTCCGTCGAAGCAACTGTAATGGACTCATCAAAAGCATTAAAAGCTAAACAGGTTAAAAATATTCAAGTACAAGCAAATGCTGACCTTGTGTTTGCTATGGCTAGTTGGAAGGATATGAATTTTCAGTTAGATTCAATCGCCTATTAACTGGTTAAAAAATACCCCCAGAAACTTAATTTCTGGGGGCAATTAAATTTGAGTTTAACTTTATTAAGTTATTCTATTCCATGGTAGGATTGAACTCTCCTCCCCAATCCTTGTTCTGCAAGATCTTAGGATTACGATCAATAATTGACTGACCGATAGGGAAGAAATAATAGGTATCAGGAACTTCCATGACCTTAACTCCATTTTTAGGAACCTGTAGGACACTGTATTTAAAGTTTGCCTCTTTAAGCTGATATGTCTTTGCTAATTCAGCAGCTTGTTTGATATCCATTTCTGTACCATTGGCATTGATGGCTATAGCTTCAACACCGTGTTTTGTAGATTTATCCAATAGGTTCAGTTTACGGCTTCTTCTTAAATCCCAGAAACGATGCCCTTCAAAACATAATTCGATGTTTCTTTCTGCTAGAATGGCTTCACGCATTTGGTCACGAGAACTTGCTGTGATTCCGTATTTTCCATCAGTTCCTGCTTCAATGCCTGCACGTTTCCTTAATTGAACAAGCATGTCTAGTGCTGTTGTAAAATCTCCCGTTTCATTTGCAGTTTCAGCATAGTTCAACATAACCTCGGCTAAACGCATTAACACAAAGTCAACATCATACTGTGTTTCTACCTCAGTTTGTTTTAAAGATAATTTGCTGTTCTTCAAAATAAAGAAGCCACTGTAGCGATCCTGATTCGTGGAATTAATACCTGCTGCTGGGTTAATACCAAAGTTATCTAATGCATCGGCAATTCCTAAAGACGTATATTGACGTTTTCCTGCCTTCCCAGAAACCTCATAGATTTTCCCATTCCAAACAATGGATTTATCAAATCTTGGATCTCTGTTCAACCAATACGATTGTAAGAATTCATCATCCGATTTATGATATTTCCCTGATGCGTCTGTATACAGTTTTCCGTCTTTCATAGGGAATTCTTTAACAAAATCCCAGGTAGGAACAGAACCCGCAGGGCCACGACTTTCAAATCCTGGTCTAACGCCATTATCCCAGTTTCCTACTTTGTTTGGGTATGCGTTGATCACTGCAAATACTACTTCAGGACCTTTTTCAATTAAGGTAATATTTGAATAGTCAGCGGTTAGGCTATAGTTATTCTTTTTTAATTGATCGTAAGCCAATTTATTAGCTGCATGTGCCTCCTTCCAGTATGCGTTGTTATATGGGTTTGATGGATTAAATTGTGGGGATGCTTTATATAATAAAACTTTCGCTTTAAATGCTGCAGCAAAGTTTCCATCTATCCTGCCATAATTCGCTGAGGATTTTTCAATGGTCTCTGGCAATAATTTGATCGCATCATCCAAATCTTTCACCAAAAGATCGAAAGTTTCTTTTGTTGAATTTCTTGGAGTATTTAAATCATCTGTTTCTGCATTTTGTGGAACAGTGATGTACGGAATACCTCCATATTGTTTCAACATATCAAAATACACAAATGCTCTAAGGAAATAGGCTTCTCCCAAGGTTCTATCCTTAACATCTTGGGTTAAATTCGCACTTTCTTGAACCTTTTGGATTGCCGTGTTTATTTTTCTGATGTTTGTGTAGTTCCAGGTCTTGAAAGCACCAGTTGTTGGTGCAATAGTGTTTAATTGAAAGGGTATGCCTACCAGTTGTTCACTGTATGAATCTTGTCCTGAGTTCCAGTTTCCGAATACAGTATAAAGGTTAGCCATATAAGCATTAACCAAGTTAGGATCCTGCCACACTTTATCTTCATCTAGGGATTGTAAATCCTCTATATCCAACACATTCTTACATGAGGTGAATAGAGTTGAAAGTCCCAATGCTATTATAAATATCTTTTTCATGATTAATTCCGATTAAAATTTAATGTCCAATCCAAATGTAAACGTCTTCATTAATGGGTATGAGTCATAATTCAGCTGTTCAGGGTCATGAAACTCCGTCATTGGCGAAAAGACAAACAAGTTTGTGCCATTGAAGAATACATTGATACTGTTCATTTTGATTTTTTCTGTGAAACTTGTTGGTAACTGATAGGCAACATTCAGATCTTTCAACCTGAAGAATGCACCGCTACGCATCCAAAAAGAGGATGGATCGGTCCCTGATTCTGCCCAGTTGTATCCAACTGGTCTTGGGTATTGTGCATTTGGATTTTCGGGTGTCCATACATCTCCAGCCCAAATTGGGTAATACGGACGGAATGTTCCACCATGCTGACGCATACCGCCTCCTTCTTGGTTAGAAATCATACGATCATATTTAAAAACACCCTGAAATAATGCATTCACCGAAATGCCTTTCCATGAACCGTTCAATCCCAAACCATAGTCCCAACGTGGAGAGTTGTTTGCTGATAGTAGAACTACGTCATTTCCGTCGACTTTACCGTCAGGTGTTTCGGAATAACCTTGTCCGCGAACATCTTCATATAAGATCATTCCTAAATAGGGATCTCTACCGTATGTTTTGAAACCCGAAGCAAGTAACTGATCAAGTTGTTCTTCCGTTCTAACAATTCCTAAGGAATTAAAACCAAACAACATATTTGCAGGTTGGCCAATTCTAGATCTAAAATGTTCTAACCCACCTGCTGCATAGGCAGCTGGTTCATCAAATATATCCCATTGATCAACAGCATAGCCTAAGTTACCTGAAATACCATATGCTACTTCACCTATTCTGTCATTCCAGTTCACGGAAACCTCTCCCCCTTTATAACTCCTTGCTGCATAGTTTTCTGGGGCTAAAGACCTACCATAAGTGTCTGGTAACAAAACTGTCCTCGGACCTAAGATATTTGTCTCTGCTCTTTTGAAAACCTCGATTGATCCATTCAATTTATTGTTGATAAAACCATAGTCCAACCCTAAGTTGTAACTTTCCGATTTTGTCCAGGTAATATTAGGATTTGGAGTCGATCCATAAGCCAAACCATTGTAGTAACGGTCTCCGAAAATAAATCCTGTTGTCGTTGCATACTTCTCAGAAAAAGAAAAAGGATTGATCGCATTTCCATTAACATCAAGATAGTTTCCGGTAGCTCCATAAGCAAAACGAAGTTTTAAGTCTGAAACTTTATCCTTTATACCTGCAAAAAACTCCTCTTCTGAAATTCTCCAAGCAGCAGATACTGAAGGGAAGAAACCAAAACGTTGTTGTTCTGGAAATAATGCGGCACCATCATAGCGGAAGGAACCTTCTACAAGATATTTACTTCCATAGGCATAATTAAAACGGCCAATGATCGATTGCCTTGCGTCTATTCCTTCCCAACCATTTGTTGCCCTAAAATTACGGTCCGTTGGATAAACATGCATTTGGTCAAGTGCTGTAATTGGACTTTGTGCTGTTGAGGTAATATTTGTAAATCCCTTCTCTCCCTGTTCAAATACTAAGGTTGCACCAATGTCGTGCTTACCAAAGGTTTGAGCATAATTCAAGAAGAAGTTCATCTGATACTCCCATCTGCGTTGCGTATAGTAATCCATAAACGGATTTTGCTGACTGAAGGTAAAGATGTTTATACGGTCTTCCGAAGGAGGCGCAGGAATAAAAGGATTGCCATCTGGATCCAATGAGGTAAAAGTATAGTTCTTTTGGAAGCTCATATAGCGTTTTCTCAGGTAATCTTCACCGATATAACTACCCACGAATTTTGTTGATAGTCCAGGTACCAATTTGTCCAGCTTTAAGTTCAATGACAAGATTGGATTTACTTGCCTAACTTTTCGGTCAATGTAACGGTCACCAATTACTTGATCGATTACGTTCCATGCCTGCCAGCTACCCATTGGTGTTTGTACTGGGAAAGCAGTAGGTGTATTACTTGGAGTTCCATCTTGAGTCAGATAGAAAGGATACATTTTTGGCCAGTTGAAGGTCACACGGTAAAAATCAGACACATCAAAGTCATCGTCATTTGATGATGTGCTGAACGGCCAATAAAATCGGTTAGAATTTTGTTGATTGGCTGATATATTAACATCAACACTGAATGCATCCGTAATATTTGCCGAAACATTGGATCTTAAATTGAATTTCTGGTGGTCGACAGATTTATAAGAACCATTTTCATTCCTGTAACTTAATAAGTTATAGTAGGTTATTTTTTCACCTCCTCCAGCTACAGAAATAGACTGTCGGTTACTGATTGGATTTCTCCATATTACGTCATTAACGCTATAACTTTTGTCTTTAAAGTAATCAAATTCTTCCTGTCCATTTGGTTTTGGCAAACCTTGAAATTCAGCGACCCTATTTTGGTAAATAAGTTCGTCAGTTGCAGTTGTAAGGTCTGCTAATGGTGTCATGGTTGGATTGCTTACTGCAATATTGCTTTGGAAATTGAATTCAGGAGTTTTTACTGTACCTTTTTTCGTGGTCACAATAACAACCCCGTTTCCTGCACGTGTACCATAGACAGCTGCAGCACCTGCGTCTTTCAGGAAGGACATCTGATCAACTTCATTTGCTTCTAATGCATCAAACGCAGCTTTATCACGGACAATTCCGTCAATGACAAATAAAGGCTCTGCAAAGCTCCCTCTGAATCTGATCTTTGAACTAGCCCCTGCTAATCCTGAGGTTCCGGTAACTTTAACGCCAGGAGCACGGCCAGCAATTGCATTGGAAAGGTTGGACGGGGAAACATTCTTAAGTGCATCGCCATTTACTGTAGAAATTGCTGAAGTAATGTTTGCTCTTTTCTGAGTACCATAACCAATAACAACAACTTCATCAATATTTGCATTGTCAGGCAGTAAGGTAACATTGATTGGCGCATTAGACACCGTAATTTCTTGCGTTAAATAACCTAAGTTTCGTATAATAATGGTTTCGCCAGAATTGGCATTGATGGAAAATTCACCCTTCGCATCGCTACTTGTTGCTCGGGTGGTTCCCTTAACTAATATTGTTGCTCCAGCGATCGGATTCCCAGCATCATCTTTTACAGATCCTGTGATGGTGTTTTGCTGTACAACAACTACTGTGGAGGCAAAATTCCCTTTTTCTGCAAACACTTCCGGGGAGGAGCTCAATAAGCACACCGCAAGCATAGACAAGGACTTTGCCCCAAAAAAAACACGTTTTTTTTGAGTCATGATAGTAATAATTGATAGTTAATTTGGTTGCCTTTTATAGGCGGATTAAGTGTTTGTTTGTTTTAGGTGTTTTTCTAGGTTAAGATGTTTCTATTTCATTTTCTTAAATTTAGTGGATACTTATTGATTATTAATCAAATGTAATGGATAGAATTTTATTTACAAAATGATAAATAAAAATCCACTAGACAAAGGCGTGTTAATGCAGAGCCTTAGCTCCGGAAACTATTTAAACTAAAGATCAATTTTAGCCTTTTGAATTATTTCCTTTACAAAGGGTTTTGCCTCATATTTTCGGTCAAACAGTAAAGGATAATCGGTTCTACCTCTAATTGGCCAGTTATTTTTCCAGGAATCCGCATCAGTTAATCCCCACATTGTAACTCGGGAAATTTTATCATGATGTTTTAAAAACAAATCAAAGAATTCTGTATATCGATTAGCTAGCCTCTTTTCTACTTCGGGAGGCAATCCTTCAGTGTAGGGATTTAGTTTTTTCTCATAAGCGTAATTGTTGCTTACTTCAGCACCTTGATTCGGCTCTTTCATCGGCAATACACTCATATCAAGTTCAGTAATCATTACTTGTACGCCTAATCGTGAAAAAGCTAATATGCTTTCCTCAAATTCCCTCCCCGATGGATAATCTAACCCAAGGTGACCTTGCATACCAATTCCATGAATTTGAAATCCTTTATCCAAAAGATTGCTGGCCATTCTTACCACAGCATCCCGTTTCCCTTTTCCAAACATGGAATAATCATTATAATATAATTCAGCCTGTGGATCTGCTTCATGAGCAAATTGAAACGCTAATTCAACAAAATCCTCACCTATAATTTGGTAAAACTTGCTCTGTCTCCAATCCCCATTATCCATTATGGCCTCATTCACAACATCCCAGCCTTTAATTCGCCCCTTGTATCTCGATACAACAGTATGTATATGTTTTTGCATCCTTTGGATCAGGACCTCTCTAGAGACATCTTTGCCCTCCTGATCAGTAAAAAACCAGTTTGGTGCCTGTGAATGCCAAATTAAGGTATGTCCAATAAGTTGTAAGCCATATTTCTCTCCCAACGCGACAAATCTGTCTGCATCTTCGAAATTGAATTCACCCTCTTTTGGCTGTAGGTACATCGCCTTCATAAAGTTCTCCGCTGTAATAGAATTGAATTGTGAAACCAATAATGCAGTTGCTTTTTCATCTTTCTCATAAATCTGTTTCAGATTTAAAGCAGCTCCGATTTTAAACTTACCGGAAAAAGCATCCTTTAAAGATAATCCTACCGTTTCATTTTGTGCCTTCAAATCTTTTGCAGACATTGATAAAATAAGAATGACAAAAAGTATAATTGTTTTGGCTCTGTTCATAGTTGTTGTTTTGGCTATTAGAGTTGATGCTTTTAGGATATTTAATTCAGCCTATTAAATAAATTTAATAAAATATTTAGTGGAATAGCTAGCACACCGAATTAATAAAGCCTATAAATCCAAATTTCTGGTTCAATGGATCTAATGATATACCTGCCAATAGAAAAAGTGGAAAGTTCATAAAGATCATGTTTATAAAGAACCTGAGGGATTTCTTGGAAAGGTACGGGCTATTGCCTAGTCAGACAATCTGTTCCATTATTTACAAAGAGATGCCAAATTTACTTCAAAAAGAGGAATTAAAAAGAAAGGGGTTTAAACTGATCGAAATTCCTAACAATCCATACGTTTGACCTAGCGAATACCTTGCTAATTGTTTGAAATTGGTGGATAGTTATAATTCAAACAATAATGTCTACCAATTAGGTAGATTAAATTCTATTTTGTAATTTTGTACTGTGTAGAAACAAATTGCTAAACTAAGTTTTAATCAAACTAAAATGACAGAAGGGGAAATCATATTACAAATTCGGCTAAGGAGGAAATCATTAAAATTATCACAGTCAACTTTAGCAGAAAGAATGCACATTTCTTTAAAAGCCTACCAAAATATTGAACAAGGGTATACAAAAATAGATATCACTAGATTAAGGGAGTTGGCTGATATTTTGGAAATTGATCTTCATCAGCTATTGTTTCCAAACCATAATTTGGAGATTATATCTACCTTCAATTATCAAAAAGAGCGCGAAGATTATCAAAAGTTAATTCAAGACAAGGAACAGTATATTTTTCTTCTGGAAGAACGATTAACATATTATCGTTCTGTTCTGAAAGAGCAGAATTGTTTTTAGTTTTATCATTCGATAATATTATTACACAAAAAAATATAGTTGTACAAAGAACTATCCAATTGGATAGTTTTTTTACATTCTTAAAAATTCTTAAGAACGATTGATTTTTGAAGATAGGAAAATAAAGGAAGCTTTTAATTTTCAG
>JBEBTR010000039.1:0-24173 GCA_040393725.1 Sphingobacterium endophyticum
GCATTAGCAAAGTGACCAGCAGGTAGGATTCCGCCCCTATCTTTGATCGCAATACCAACAACTTTGGAATTGAAGTTTGTTGCCAATTTCAGTTGGTCAGTCACTGTTGAAGCCAAAAGGTTTCTTGGGGACTGTTTACCTTCTTTTTCTGTTGTACCTACCCCTGCGACCGCATCATCTTGAGTACAATACATCGAGGTTCCAGTTTGCTGTTCGATCCAGTCATTTCCCGCAATGCCATGGATAGAAGGAACGCTACCTGTATACACAGAGCTATGGCCAATAGCCGTAAAAGTTGGAACATAGTTGATAACCGTGTTTTCACAGGAGAAACCTTCACGCAACAAGCGCTTAAATCCATCATTCCCGTAACGGTCCGCAAATCTGTAAAGGTAATCCCAACGCATTTGGTCTACCATTAATCCAACGACTAACTTTGGCCGCTCTACCTGTGCTGAAAGCAAGGTACAGAAGCATAAGAACAACATAGAAATACTTAACTTTCTATACATTATTTAAAAATTTAGGGTTTAAAATTTAGGTGACGTTTTAAGAAATCACCCGTATAAGAGTCTTTACATTGAATTAAATCCTCCGGTGTTCCAGTAAATACAATTTTCCCACCTTTATCGCCTCCTTCCGGACCAATGTCAATGACCCAGTCAGCGGATTTAATCATATCTAAATTATGTTCGATTACTAAAACAGTATTTCCTAAGGCTATCAAGGCATTGAAGGCCTTTAATAGTTTGCTGATATCATGAAAGTGGAGCCCGGTTGTCGGTTCATCGAAGATGAACAATGTTTTCTTCTGATTATTCCCTTTTATTAAGAAAGACGCCAGTTTAATCCTTTGGGCTTCCCCTCCGGATAAAGTACTCGAAGACTGACCTAACTTAACGTATCCTAATCCTACTTCTTGCAAAGGCACTAATTTATTGAGAATCTTAGGTTGATCTGCAAAGAACTCAATAGCCTCATCGACACTTAATTCTAAGATATCCGATACAGACTTCTCTTTATATTGGACATCCAAGACATGTTGCTTGAAACGCTTACCCCCACAGGCTTCGCATGGCAAAATAATATCTGCCATAAATTGCATTTCGATCTTCACGACACCTTCTCCCTGACAAACCTCGCATCGCCCCCCTTCTACATTGAAAGAGAAGGCAGAAGGTTTTAATCCATTCGCTTTCGCCGCTGGCAAAGAAGAATAAAGGGATCGAATTTCATCCCACGCTTTTACATAAGTTACCGGATTGGAACGGGAAGAACGTCCGATAGGGTTCTGATCGACCATCTCAATCTGTTCAACCTGATCGATAGCCCCTTCAATTCCATCGTACAAACCAGTTTGTTCACCAGAATAGGATCCGATTGCCTTTTGTAAGGCCGGATATAATATTCGCTTAACCAATGATGTTTTCCCTGATCCGGAAACACCGGTTACTACCGTAAAGACATTCAAAGGAAAGTCTACATTGATGCCTTGAAGGTTATTCTCTCTTGCGCCATTGATGCGTATGCTTTCATTCCACTTTTTGCGCTTGGCTGGAACTTCAATAGCATATTCTCCATCAAGATATTTTCCCGTTAGGCTCTTTTTATCTTTTAAAATCTCTTTATAGGTTCCTGCAAAAACGAGTTCGCCCCCATTAATTCCAGCCTCCGGACCGATGTCAATGAGATAATCTGCAGCTTCCATCATTTCTTGTTCATGCTCCACGACGATAACCGTATTTCCTGCATCACGCAAGGATTTGAGCACTCCGATAAGCTTTTGTGTATCACGAGGATGGAGACCAATACTAGGTTCATCCAACACGTAGATTGACCCAACTAAGGAAGAACCCAAAGAAGTCGCCAGGTTGATCCGCTGGGATTCGCCACCCGAAAGGCTATTACTCAGACGGTTAAGCGTTAGATAACTCAATCCTACATCACAAAGAAACTGAAGCCTATTTACAATTTCTGCTAACAAGCGTTTTGCAATAATTGCTTCATTTTCAGAAAGCTTTAGATTCTTAAATAAATCCAATGCTTGTTCCAAAGGCAGCAATACCACATCTGTGATGGAATGACCGTTGATCTTAACATAGGAAGCATCCTTGCGAAGCCTAGTTCCTTTACATTCAGGACAATCCGTTTTACCCCTATACCTAGAAAGCATTACTCGGTATTGAATTTTGTAGGTCTGCTCTTCCAGCTCTGCAAAAAAGTCATTTAATCCACGGAAATATTTATTACCCGTCCAGATTAATTCCTGCTGTTCTTTGGTTAAATCAGCATAAGCTCGATGAATAGGAAAATCAAATTTAAGAGCAGATCTAACGAGTTTATCTAACCAAGCACCCATTTTCTCACCTCTCCATGGGGCGATTGCACCATCAAATACGGATCTGCTTTTGTCCGGAATGACCAAATCAGGATCAATCCCTATAATTTTACCGTAGCCTTCGCATCGTTTACATGCGCCATACGGGTTATTAAAACTGAAAAAGTTTGCCGTAGGCTCTTCGAAAGTAATTCCATCCAATTCAAATTTGTCCGAGAATTTGAAGATTTCATCATCAATCTGAACTTCACATTCACCCTTCCCTTCGAAATAAGCGGTTTGTACCGAATCCGCAAGCCTATTGATGGTATCATCATTATGCTCCAATCTGACGCGGTCTATAACAATATAGACATCATCTACTTTCACGGAAGAGTTGGAGATCGACTTATCTTCGATAATTGTTTCGATTTTTTGAATTTCGTCATGAAGCTTCACCCTTACAAAACCTTTTTGAAGCAGCAATGAAAGCTCTTCTTTTAACTTTCTATTATTACTTGGAACTAAAGGGCTATAAATGGTAACGGTAGTATCTTCGGGATATGACAAAATCTTATCAACAATGGATGTGACGGTATCCTTACTTACGACTTCGCCAGAAATTGGGGAGATTGTTTTACCAACCCTCGCAAATAGAAGCTTCAGGTAATCATAAATTTCAGTTGAAGTACCCACGGTAGATCTGGGATTACTGGAGATTACCTTCTGTTCGATGGCAATTGCAGGAGCAATTCCCTTTATATAATCTACGTCAGGTTTATTCATGCGTCCCATGAATTGCCTAGCGTAAGAGGATAAACTTTCTACATATCTACGTTGACCTTCAGCATATAGCGTGTCAAAGGCAAGGGATGATTTTCCGGAGCCTGACATTCCGGTCACAACAACCAGTTGATTCTTAGGGATATCAACATCAATATTTTTGAGGTTGTTGACACGTGCGCCTTTTATCTGAATATGGGATTTTGGAGTATGAGTAGCATTTTTTTGCATAACTTTCAAAGTTAGGCAAAACAGATGAAAAGACGCTCCGGTAAACTAAACAAAAAGAATTAGTTTACAACATAGTTACAAAATTACCGAGGTAGTTTTTCGGGTCTGGGCATACGGTATTTCGTAGCCGTTATAGCTTCAAGAAAGGCTGCCACCTGCCTGATTTCATCTCTAGTTAGATCCAATTTTTTCATCAATGGATCAATACGAGGATGCATAGGGTCAGCTTCTTGTTCAGCATTTTTAGGGTTATTCATAGCCATGCCAGAGTTATACATGTTAATGACACCAATGATATTATCAAATAAACCATTATGCATCCAAGGATTTGTATTCATAACATCCCTTAAGGAAGCGGTTCTGAATTTTCCAACATCTTTAGGATCTTTCGTCACGATATAACGCCCTAAATCCTCGTATTTACGTTTGTAATAGGTTAGACCAATATTGTGGAAATCCTCATCAGTAAAATACTGACCATTATGGCAGTTCATGCATCGAGCTTTGGTCCTGAAGAGATGTAAACCGGCGATTTCATCATCATTCAACGCTTCATATTTACCATCTAGGAATTCATCAAACCGGCTTCTTTTAGAAGTTAATGTCCTTTGAAAAGAGGCCAGTGCACTCATTATTTCAGGCATAGAGAAATCTTCGTCACCAAAAGCTTCCTTAAAAAGTCTTTTGTATTCAGGGATAGCTTTTAGTTTCGGCACCAATTTGGTTAAATCCATAGCCATTTCATTATGGGCTTCGATTGGACTTAATGCTTGTTCTTCAAGGGAATTTGCTCTTCCATCCCAGAACATGGTCTTTCTAGCAGCAACATTCAATAAAGAAATGGTATTTCTATTTCCTACTAAATGGTCATGACCTACAGGAACGGTAGAATGATCTCCCCAAGAAGTTTGAGGATTATGGCAAGAACTGCAGGATATCTGGTTAGAACCCGAAAGTATTGGGTCAAAAAACAGGAACTTGCCCAATTTTACCTTAGGCTGCTCCATTAAAGAAAAATAGCTGGTATCTAGCTTAGGCAAAGATTTGAACTCCTCGTAAACTACTCCAGAATCAATGCTAGGTTTAGGCCATTCGCTAACGGGTTTACTATATAAACCTCTTAGATCCTGAAAACCTTTGTCATTTAGGAAGGCAGTACTTATTACGGTAATCCCTAAGACGAAACCTATAATTAATATTCTCTTCATTTTAACTCCTAAAACATTATCCCAAGGGATAATGAATAATATTTTTGCTTTATTTCAGTAGATGTTTGGGCTTGCGCCTTTACAAAAGGTTTTATCTGTTTACTTAACACAAAATCATATCGCGCCTCTGCGGCAATTTGAAATGGTTCAGAAGTTAAGTAAGTATAGTTATGATTCAATAAATCAGCTAATGCTATTCCATGCGAAATATTAAAAGTCGATTTTTTATCAATAACCTTTTGCTTCTGCAAATTTAAACTAATTCCAAATAATCCCTCGTTTAATTCAAACAAATACTGACCTTGTACCCCAACTTTTACAATATCAGCTACTTGCTCACGAAATGGATTGATATATTGTTCTTTAAACTGGGAATAATTTGCATAGGGTTTGATACTCCAATCTTTCTTCCCAAAATAAGCTTCTAGGTTATAGTTGAAGTTATAATATCGATAGGAAGAAATTTCAGAGATTTTGGTATATCCACCGGTATTCGCACCATCGTTATTAAATAGTCCTTCGGAACCCTTTCTTGTTTGGAGGTCAATTGTTGCCAAAGCTCCATATCTTAAATCAGCAATCTGATTGAAATACCCTAATTTTCCGGAAATTATCTGATCGGTCCAGTTATTCGCACTTGCAGAGGAAAGGGGTAATGTCCTTTCACCAGCGTTTTGTTCTATTGCAGCTTCTGCAAATACGCCATTCTGATTCTTTGGGGCAAGGAAAATTTTTGCATTGAAACCATTCACTGCATAAAGGTTTGCCCCGGAAGATTCTGAAGACCCGGAAAGAAGTGCATTATATGAAGCTAATCCATTGAAATGATATAAATTTGGCCTTCCAAGAACCGCTACTAAAGCCAAGGTATTTCGCTGTTTATAGGATCTGGCACCAAAATTTACAGATAAAACAGAATTAGAAGTAATGGAATATCCTAAACCAAGGTTTGCATAAATATCCGAGGAATTATTATTTGGCCGTGGATCTATTTTTCGATGCGATAGATTGGCCTTGTAACCCGCTTCTCCTGCAAAAATCCAATTTCCATCCTCCTTTGCTATTCCTCCTGAAAACTGATAGGTTTCCATATTTAAATTTCCACCAACGGAGTCAGCAATTACATAAGGAAATACAAGTTCAAAATCCGAAGTCTCGTTGAATTTTAGGTTCTGAACTTTAACATTTTCATATTTAGCATTTCCCCAAAGTGTCATATTAGGGAATGCATCTTTAATATAAGAATCCGTGGCAATTTTAACACCCTTCTCCCCAGAACCTAATTGATAATTATAGCGTTCTTTATTTTCAAAAATATAAGAGATATCCACAGGAGTCATTGATTGTTTATATTGAAATGGTCTCAAGGCTGGGCTTTTATAAAGATTATTTCTAATAGCAGCAGCCTGGTCAGTTCTTTCCTGAATTCCCTGTAAATGAATCTGCAGGGAATCCTGAGCTTTTACCACAGCAAATGATAAACAAACAAAAACAACTATGGATAGCAACCTTATCATTCCCTTATTTAATTGAAGGTGTAGTAGCTGGATTAAAGTCTACAGTAGAGTTGTTCGTATCTTGAAGAAATTGTTTTCCATCAACCAATGTTCCTAAAGGTTTACGCGTTACGGCCTTGCCATATCTTTCCTTATCTGATTTCACCAAACCAGCGTAAGACCAGCCCATATCTAAAGTAGGTGCTGTGACTAACCATTCAAATCCAGTTTTTACGGAAAGATTAACAGCATCAATGATATAGTTGTTAGGTACTTTATAAGAATCAAAATTCATGGTTCTGCCACTCTCTGCAACATAACTATAGGTATATGCATTGTCAGATTTGAACTTTTCAGGGGTCATTCCCTCAGGTAAGCGGCCCATAACATATGCTGTATATCCTTGATTGTGCATTAGCATATTTCCAGAAATATTGATGGCATTTGGAACTTGAGGATTATCGATATTGATCGTACCGATTAATTCGATTTCAAAATTCGCATTGCTTAAATCGATAGAGTTCGGGTTTACCTCTTTATGGTTGATCGCATTATTTGCGATAACAAAATCACCTCCCGGAGCAATAGGATATTGCTTTCCAGTACCTGGAAGCATGAATATACCATCGGAAGTCACCGCATCTTTCATGACATCCGGAGAATAATCCCTTTTGGTAATCGTTAAGAAATCTGACTGAGCAATAAATAAACCGTCCGCATACAAGGTATCGGAGGAGTTATTATGGATTAAGAAATACTTATCTCCATTGTATTGTTTTCCTTCAGGAGTTACGGTTCCCGTAAAGAAAATTTCCTTGAACACAAAGTTTGCAGAAGGATCAGAAAGGAAAGTCTCCAAGGTGATATTTGTTGTTTCTGAATTGACAACAAGATTTGATTTTCTTGCTTTAATTTTCATTTTCTTATCATTACCATTCACTTTCAAAGTGATATCCCCTTCCAAAGAAGCGGTATAGGTACCATAGGTCAAATTTGCCTTAACGGTATCTTTTCCCGTACCAAGCGATGAGGAAGTGATAACTTGGGTGTTAATCTCCTGCATTTGAACCGTTACATTTTCTATAGTATATTCTCCAACCAATTTGGAGTTATCGACCTTTATTAAAACATTTGATCTCGATTCTAGGAATTCATCCTTCATACAAGAGCTGAGCGAAAACAGCATAAGACCAAAGTAAAGCCAGTTTAAAAGTGATTGATTTTTCATTCTTATTGAGTTACTAAATTTTAATATTTATTTCCATGCCGAAATATGGATTATCGGCAGCATTATTTCTTCTTATAAAAGAATTGCCATATTGCGTGTAATTAGGTTTATAGATAAATAATCTATTGACAAACATAGCAATCCTAATTTTTTCCTTAATTACCTTGGTCGCTTTGACATTGACCAAAAGGTCTATAGGCTCTGTGAATTTATAATATAAATAGGGATCTGTTTTCAGATCAAAACTTCTCAATATTGGATCGTTGCGATCAGCTTCCGTATAAGTATGATAATTTTGATCAATATCATAATATCCGATAGGTAGATCGTCTCTGAATAGTCTTTGGGTAGAATTATACCAACTGCTCTGAAAGGACACGGAAAAATTAAATCCTAATTTTGGCAAATAGGAGTCGGCGGTTATGTTGGTATTAAAAGCTTCATATTCCCCACCATTTGTACCATTTTCATATAAAGCAACGAATTGCCTTACTTTGCCATCGGTCACTAAGTTTGGACTGATAACAGAATAAACAGGCTGAGTATTTTTATTGAAAATTTTAAGCCATGCTCCATTAATAGTAAATCGGGTATTAATTCCACGGATTCGTTTTGAACTAAATTGATATTCAATACCGCTCTTTTCCGTCAGACTGCCATTCTCATTTTTTGTATAACTATGATACTCTGATTGATCAACATAGGTAAAATCTTCAATAGATGGTTTATTTGTTAATGTTGCAGGATCGACGGATGTTACATCATATTTTCTTAATGCAATTCTATTAAATAAAGTAACCTCCCTAAATCCATTGTTCATTTTTTCATTAAAATAATTAACGGACAGGGTATTCCCACCAAGATCTAATTGAGTACCTACTTCCCATTTTTTGTTGGTTGCGGGTTTTAGGTTAAAATTTGTTGGATCATAGATACTTGTTATTCCCCAAGCAAGTCTATGATCGGGGTTGTTGGGATAATAGGCAAGTTCAGCTATATCATTATAACGAAGGGTTGGATATAACAAATTTTGGGTTGGCATTAAAGTTTGTATCCCTATGCCTGCAAATACATTTGATTTCAATGGCATCCCGAAGATCAACACTTGTGGTAAATGCAACTTTCCATTATAGCGAGGTTCCGCAAATACTTTACCTGCAATATCGTATTGCTGATCTAAATTCAATTGGGTGAAAGCACGGATCCCCATATTGTTTTCGAACAATACATTACCCAAATTAATAAAGAACCTATCTTCGGCAAATAAAGCCAAGCTGCTCATTGCTGGTATTTCGCTTAAGTTTCGAGGTCTAGCAGAAATAACGCTACTTAATGGTTTATTCAAATCATATTGTTGACCTTTTCCCAAATTCTTCGCGTAGCCATATTCAAAACCGGCTTTTATTTGATGTTTTACCAATGCATTCAAGCTCCAATTACTAATTCCTTTGAAATTAATATCCAAAGGCCGGCTGTCTGATTGCATTTCCGCAATGTAATTGGTTGTTAAAAATGACATTTCACGGCTTCCAGCTACCAGAGAGTTCATTAGGATATTTACGGATAGAGGTTGTACTAATTTCGTAACATCAAGCTGATTGGAAGCATGATTAATATTCAGGCTTAGGCTTGCATTTCGAAAGGCTTGTTTCGGTTTAGAAGAAAATAATTTCAAGCTATTACCCACGCTAATCCTTCTGATAGCATTGTTGTATCGATCAGTATTTGCATAGTCATTGTCTGGGTCAAACCTTTCGTTATCAATGGTTGTATTAAAGTCGAGGTTATGATTCCAGGTAAGGCGATATTTCTCAAGATTCCATGCTTTCTCTCCTCTTGCTGAAGCATTAATCCGTTTAAAATTATTAAATATGTCGGTGACGTCTTGATTTGAAGTGAGGTACCCCGCATCAAAATTCAGTTTATAATTATTTTTAGTTTCAAATCCTTTAGCAAAGCTGAACAGTTTACCATGACCATCCGCCTTAACTCTTGCCGACCATGGTTCATATCCCTTTATTCGTTCAATCTTCACAACGCCACTGGTAAGATTTCCATGTTCAACAGATGGGATACCACGGATGATTTCAACTTTTTCAATATTATCCGTGGCAATTGTACGCATATCAATACCGATATTGGAGGCATTCCTACCATCATTCACATTTCCGATACCCAATCCTACCGTCGGATCGATCATTGACTGCGAATTTAAGGTCATGCCATCGATGGAAAACATAGTTCCTAATGAATTGGTGGAATAGCCAGACATGGAGGCACCGAATGGAGTTCTTAAATTAATTCCTCTTACATTTTCAAGGCTTTGTGAGCCTGTTCGCCCACCTGGAAGCAGCTCCATAAGATCTGCAAAACTTGAAGGCTGAAGATGCTGCATGGCATCTCGCGTTATGATCGAGCTGGTGCTTATGTTCTTGGACTCGATGGCGGTGACATGAACCGCATCAATATTGATTTCATTTTGATTAAAAACAATATGGGTCTCCCGATTATCATGAATTTGGTAAGATCGCGTAATCGGTTTAAAACCTATATGGGAAAATTGCAATTGATATGTTCCTTTGGGAAGATTGTCAATGAAGAAAAGGCCTTGCTCATCAGTTAAGGTGTTGAAGTTTGGATGCTCTTTCACCTCAATGGATACACTGTTCAAAGGTTCACCTTTATTATCCTTTACTGACCCAGAAATAGAATAATACTGGGCAAGGCTGTATAGAGGTGCGAATACAGTAATGAGTAATATATATAAACTTTTCAACAAAGAGTAATTAAGACTAATTCTAAACTACGCAAAATAACGCAAAAAAAATTAGACTCTAAAACCGTTTTTCAAATTATTAGGGGCAGAACCTGGTTTTAAGGCGTTTTTAAACAATTAAGATTAAACTACTTAAAAAAAGCAACCATAAGAATTTACCTAGTCTTCTTCTTGATTTTCAGATTCCAGTTTCTGCAGTAGTTTTTCTACCTCAGCCTCTGATGCTGTTAATTTGGCTTTACAAATGGTTAACAATTTAGAGGCCCGATTAATTTTTTCAGTTAATTCATCAACGGCAATTTCGCCGGATTCAATATCTGAAACGATTTCCTGCAATTCTTCAAATGCTTCCTTATAAGTGTAGTTATTTTCCATGTTCTTCCTCTTTTTTAATAACTTCGGAGATGATTTTTCCGTCCTCCAATTGGATCTCCAAATGGGAACCAATCTCTACTTGACCCAATTTATGTACTGATTTTCCGTTAATCCGGACGATGCTGAAACCTCTTTTGATGAGGTGAATAGGGTTGACTATTCCTAATATTCTTTCTAGATGCTGAATTTGCGCCTGACTTTCCCTTATCGTTTGCCTACTGAACCTTAACAAGTGCAATTGAAGATTGTTAATATCCGCTTTATCTTTTAATAGGAGCGTTTTGCTATTCCAGGAAATAGCAGAAACCATATGTTTTAGCTTTGCACTTTCTTCTTCAAAATTACGGCGTACGGCTCTGAGGATGCGCTCTTGGGCCAAATCTAATGGGATTGCAAAATTATGGAATTTCTGAAGTAGGAAATCAGCCAACTCACTAGGTGTAATGGCATTTTTATAAGCCACCATTTCACTTACAGTTTCATTGGTGGAATGTCCAATTCCGGTTAGGACCGGTATAGGAAAAATAGCAATGGCTTTGGATAAGAAATAATTGTTGTATGAACTGAGTCCAACATCCCCGCCGCCACCACGAATAATTGCAACCGCATCAAACTCCTCTAATTTACCTGCAATGACTTCCAGTTGATTGATAATCGATGTAATCGATTTGTCCCCCTGTAATAAAGCTGGAAATAAGGTACATTCTATTTTATAGCCCCATGGATTTCCATTGATGATCTTAAAGAAATCCGAAAGCCCTTTGCTGGTTTCAACAGAAATTATAGCCAACCTTTTGGGAATTAATGGGAAAGGAAGTAGCTTATTGGCATCAAATATCCCTTCTTCAGTTAATTTTTTGATGCTTTCACGCTTTTCTTTTTCCAATTCTCCTAGGACAAAGGTTGGATCGATATCTACGATCTTCAGGCTGAATCCGTAAAGGGGGTCATAGGAAATTCCAGCTTGAAACAACATGGTAATCCCTTCACGAAGGGGTTCGCCCAGGACTTCCTTGAAATGCCTGTTTATGCGCTGATAATCCATTTTCCACAGAATAGAGCGCATTTCAGCAACAACCTTTCCTTCTTTTTTCTCAAGTAATTCGGGATAGCAGTGACCAGAATGGGAGTAATGATTCAGTTTATTCATCTCTGCTTTTATCCAATAAAGGCTTTTATATCGCTCTGCAATCGTCTTTTGAATGCTTCGTGATACTTCCAATAGGGTAAATACAGTTTTGTCGTCCACTAATTCAGGCATAGTTCAAATATACAGAATTATTACACGCTCATCATGCGTGTTTGTGCGTTTTATTAGTACATTTACTGTAAGAAATCCTAAAACAATTATGATTCGTTTATTAAACCTTTTCGCCTTATGCCTTATTTGCGGCCTATCTTCTGTTCAGGCTCAATATAAACAAGTTCTCAAGAATGAAACCGTATTATTAAACAACAACAGCAACATGATTCCATTTGCTCGCTTGGATAATCGGAGGATCGCAGTGATCACTTCAGACAGTTTAAAATATGCTCCATTCATTCAAACTTTGCAACGGTATGCCGAGGTCAAAAGTTTTGGGTTCAATCAATATGATGAGCACACCAAATATTATAATACGATCATAGTAGCAGGTAGCGAGGAAGAATTAAGACCTGATTATTTGGCGATGGTTTTGCAATCGGCAGTAAATCGTAAAGATGTAATCTTATCCAGATTTGGCAACCAAACCAATTACCTGAATATAGGCTTATCTGCAGCGAACTTGAGTCGTTTTGCGAGCATTCTAAGTGCGGGTAATTTGGATGAACAATCGCAGGAAAATGCCGCTATGTCGATTTTTGGAGGATTAGGTATTACAGAAGGAAATATTAAAACCGTACAAACCCGTCTTCAATATTCAAGGGGTAAACAATCGGGATTGGATATTGCCAAAATGACCAATCAAATCGATGCAATCGCAAAAGATGCGATTGAGCAACATGCAACACCCGGCATGATGGTCATGGCAATCAAAGATGGTCAGGTGATTTTCGAAAAAGCCTATGGCTACCATACCTACGACAAAAAAGTAGCGAATAATATTCACGACATCTATGACCTTGCCTCCATCAGTAAGATTGCGGGCACGACACCTGTTGTGATGCATTTGCAGGAAAAAAACATTATCAATTTGGATAGCACCATGGGGCATTACCTATGGCAAGCAAAAAAGACCAATAAAGCGAACATAACCTTGAGAACTGTATTGCTGCACGAAGCAGGATTTACACCCTTTATTCCATTTTATCGAAGCCTTAAACCAGGAGATTTAAGTAGAACGCAGGATAAGGAACATCAAGTTAAAGTCGCTGATAATGCCTATTTAAAAAATAATTATTACAGAGATGTCATGTGGCCAGAGATGCTAAAATCTGATGTCAAGCCCATTGGAAACTATGTTTATTCTGACATCAGCATGTATGTCATGAAAGAGGTTTCAGAACATGAAACATCAACCCCCATGCAGGATTATGTTCAGCAGTTGTTGTATAAACCTATAGGAATGAAAACCGCGGGATATCTACCGAGAGATCGATTCGGCAAAGATCAGATCGTACCTACCCAAAATGACACGGCTTTTCGTAAAGTCCTGTTGCAGGGCTATGTACATGACGAAGGTGCTGCCATGGCTGGAGGTGTAGCGGGCCATGCAGGTCTATTTGCTTCTGCAAATGACCTTGCAATCTATGGACAAATGCTATTAAACAGAGGGGAATACGGTGGAGCCAGATACTATAAACCTGAAACCATTGATATGTTTACTTCTAAGCAATCAAAGACTAGCAGAAGGGGATTGGGTTTTGATAGATATGATCCAAAAAAAGGTGCTGATTATCCCTCTAAACTGGCTAACCCATCCGTTTATGGGCATACTGGCTATACAGGAACATGTATTTGGATAGATCCAAGTAATCAGTTTATTTACATCTTTCTTTCCAACAGAGTGCATCCTCAAGTTTCCACAAAAATTTACGATTTGAATGTTCGAAGTAGGATTCAGGACGTTATATACGAGACTATCTTTAACGCTAAATAATGAAAAAGCTTTTCATATTGACTTGCCTAATCGGCGGAATGGTTTTCAGCAGTAAGGCTCAAGACTATAAAAAGATTCATGAGGACATGATTGTCGTTGATGGGCATAACGATGTAATTATTACAAGCATTTTACCGGGAAAGGATATCGGGAAAAGATTGAAAACTGGACATACGGATTTACCAAGATTAAAGGAAGGCGGAGTAGATGTTCAGGTATTTGCTGTATGGTCTGATGATAAAAAGTGGAAGAAGAATGCCTATAAGCATGCAAATGACCAAATTGACGCCTTAGAAAAGCAAATCAATAATAACCCTGACAAGATTGAGCTGGCAAAAAGTTATGCAGACATTGAACGAATAAATAAATCAGGCAAGATTGCAGCTGTAATTGGAATTGAAGGTGGAAATATGATCGAAGGCAGTGAGGATAATCTGGAAGCGCTTTACAATCGTGGCGCAAGATATCTTACGCTAACGTGGAACTATAACCTTCCATGGGTTACCGCTGCTGCTGAAGAGGTGAAGACGAAAGATAAAAAAGGTAAAGGATTAACAGAAAAGGGTAAATCCATAATCCGCAAGATGAATGAGCTCGGCATGATGATCGACCTTTCGCATGGCGGCGAACAGACCTTCTATGATGTATTGAGCATCACTACAAAACCGATTCTGGTGTCGCACAGCAATGCCGCGGCATTGACTCCACATTACCGAAATCTGAAAGATGCCCAATTGGAAGCTCTAAAGAATAATGGCGGCGTAATCGGAGTGAATTTCTATTCAGAGTTTCTAGACTCCGATTATCCTAAAAGGGTTAGAAATCTTTATTTCAAATCGCACAAGAAAGATAGTACGAATAGGAATTATTCAATCGGGAAAATGTATTCAGGATTATCTGCAAAACAGAAAAACCTTGCGAATGCCCCTCTTGAAAGAGTACTGAAACATATCGACTACCTAGTAAGTAAAGTCGGAATTGATCATGTTGCCATTGGTTCGGATTTCGACGGGATTGAATCCCCTCCTCAAGAATTGGAAGATGTATCTAAATTCCCTACCCTGACCAAAGCTCTACTAGAAAGAGGCTATAGCAAGGAAGATATCGCCAAGATCATGGGGCTGAATTTCTTAAGGCTGTTGAAGGAGAATGAGGGCGGAAGACGTTAGACGTTAGACGTTAGACAGTAGACAGTAGACAGTAGACATAAGATTTTTCTGGCGGGATAAATTTTTTTGGTTGATTAAGGATGTAGAAGGGTGTTGATAGGCTGTCTAGGTTTGGATGGATCTTGATAGATTATCATCCTTTCAGGATTTAGAAATATGTCACGCCTACGGCGTTGGATGTTTGGTGGATTAATGGTTTTTAATGCCAGAGGCATCATACACCGTAGGTGTTATATATTTTTTCAATGCCTTCGGCATGACATATCTATAGAAAAAATAGACAAAAAAAATACACAAACGCCATAGGCGTGGCATGTTTATAGCTAAATAAGCAGGGGATTTGCAACTGTTTCACCGCACTGCACCTTATCGGGACTTCGACAGGCTCAGTCACCGATAGCGGCTCAGGACTTCGACAGGCTCAGTCACCGATAGCGGCTCAGGACTTCGACAGGCTCAGTCACCAATAGCGGCTCAGGACTTCGACAAGCTCAGTCACCGAAATTGACGACCTCAGCCAACGATATCATCATGTTTCCTTCTCCCAATATAAAAAACAAAAAAGGTCAAGGAGAACTCATTCACCTTGACCTTATAAAACTATCTAGACTCTTATGTCTTATGTCTACTGTCTATTGTCTACTGTCTATCTCGAGTACCTAAACTGCTGTTTGTCCATCATACCCATCTGAGCTTTCATCATTTTGATCTGCTCTTCTAAAAGTTTGTTCTTATCAGCTTTTTTAGCTTCAGCTAACAATTTTTCTGCTTCACGTTTATTTCTTTTTGCCATTGCAATACCTGCTAGGCTTAATTTTGCAAGAGCAACGTTATGGTCCATATGAAGGCCCATTGACAATGCTTTCTTGAAATATTTTTCAGATTGAAGAGGAGCGCGTTGAGATTCGATCAAACCCAATAGCATATGGTAGTAACCATGTTGGGCAACGATCAATTCCTTTTCATAATTTTTAATCTTATTAAGCCATACTTCCGCTTTGTCCATACGTTCTTTACGTAGGAACCACTGAGCGATTAACATTTTCTCATTAAAGAAAACAGTAACCCAAGCTAAAATAGTAATCAGAATTGCTAAAATTCCCCATCCCCATTGGCCAATCCAAAACAACGCAACCGTGCCGATTACCAACAAACTACAAATTATAATTCGAACTATATTTGACATAATAATGCTTAATACTGTAAGTTTGCAAATATCCGTTTTATTGCTGTAGTATACAACTTGTTTACAGCAAAATAATGTAAAATTTTATATAAGCATATGTCAGAACGTTACGATACTTCATGGGATTCCCTGATAAAACCATTATTTCAAACTGAAAAAATGAAGGGTTTATCGGAATTTGTAGGACAGGAAAGATCATTATATAAAGTATTTCCAGAAAAGGATTTGGTATTCAATGCCTTTAAACTAACCCCTTTAAGTAATCTTAAGGTTGTCATTTTAGGACAGGACCCCTATCATAATGACGGACAGGCGCATGGACTTTCCTTCTCAGTTCCTGAAGGCATAGCAATTCCTCCAAGTCTTCGAAATATTTACACCGAGCTAGTAACCGACATCCCGGGCTTTAGATATCCCAATCATGGCAATTTGACGAAATGGGCTCAGCAAGGAGTATTATTATTAAATGCAACCCTAACAGTACGAGCTCATGAGGCCGGATCTCACCAAAAGAAAGGTTGGGAATATTTTACAGACGAGATTATTAAAGGAATTTCAGATCAAACTGAACATGTCGTATTCCTATTGTGGGGCAGTTATGCAATAAAGAAATCTGCTTTGATAGACAGCAATAAGCACCTAATTTTGACGGCAGTGCATCCTTCACCACTTTCTGTATATCGAGGATTTTTTGGCTGTTCACATTTTTCAAAAGCCAATGAATATTTAGGAAGGCATCAAAAAATGCCAATTGATTGGCAGGTTTAGTCTGCCTTCAGACAATCCTATTAGGCGTAGCGCTCAATAAGATTTTTATACTTATAATCTTCTGTAGATAGCACTTCAATATGATTGATTCTAATTTTTTGATTGTGCTGTAAGATATGGGTAAACATTAAATGGCTATCATAGGTAATTTCCCATTCACTATGAAAATCGATTGGCTGCAATGCCTCCCCCAATACGACATATTCCAGATTACCTTGCGTAGTATATCTACTGATTTCAATATGGGAATCTGGCCTTTCAACCAAATAATACCATGCTCCATCGCCAACGCCCCCCAAATATTTTGCATGCTTAGGAACGGTGATAGGTTTTGACCCAAAGTTTACTGCTCCAATAATGAGGTCATTGGGCAAAAGACTTGCTTTATTTCGAAAAACATTATCCCCTAATTGTTTAACCAAGAAAAAAAAGGATTTCCAACGATTCATTTTGAATGTTCTAACCCCTTCATCAGGTGTATAACTACTGACCATCCTACTATCGCATACGTTAACGATATTGCTGATGGGACTAGCTTTGATAGTTTCAGGAAGGTTGATTCCATGCCAGAAATGATATTTTGGAGAGGATTTCATGAGCATTCTGGTGATGAATCGAGAGCAATTGTTATTATTTTTCGCCACGGCACCATAAGGATAGGTCCCTGCTTCAACACACTGATCACCATAGGCTTTTGCAATCTCAAAATCAATTTCTTTAGCAACACTAAAAAACAGTCTGCCTTCCCCATACATCGCAGGCTTTAATCCTTCGAAGTAAGCGACAATTTCATCCAGATTCTGAATATTTCCCTTTGCTATTTTTGCTTTGATGTCAATTTTCAGCATAGGATCGGAATCCTTGGATCTTGCGCGGCCATATCCTCTTGGAGTTATATATCTGCCAAAGTCGTAGAAGAACATTTCTCCGGATTTATGGTCGACCAACACAACACCCGTATGCCCGACTTTAAAATTCAAGTTTTTGACAACACCAATCTTTTTGAAAAACATCATCCATTTTTCATCGCCACGAATCGTTGCGTCCGGCCATGTCAATATGATTGCGAAATCTTGAAATGCCATAGGATCAGTTTAATATTCTAAAGGTACAATAGGTTCTTTTTTACTCGTTGACATGATCATCATGGTCTGAAAAGTCTTCACAAAAGGTATTTTGGAGATTTTTTCCATAATAACTGCTTCATATGCTTTGATATCTTTCACATATACCTTCAACATGAAGTCACAATTACCGGTTACGTGGTGACACTCGGTCACTTCAGGAATTGCACGGACAGCCTCAACAAATTCAGGAATTGCATTATGCGTGTGAAAGTCCAGGGAAATCTGGATAAATGATTTTATACCTAGCCCTAATTTTTCTTCATCTACAAAAGCATGATAACTTTTGATAAATCCAGAGTTTTCTAATTTGCGTACTCTTTCCAATGTTGGAGCTGGCGAGAGACCAATATTGGTCGCCAACTGCAAATTTGTAATACGTCCGTTCTCTTGAAGGAGCTTCAAAATTTTTAAGTCCGTTTTATCTGGCTGGTAAGACATAGGCTTTTCAATAAAATTAAAGAACGATAAATATACAAAATAATATTTGGTTTTTACCAATGTCAATTTCCAATTTGTTGGCGGGGAACGATATAAATATCCTCGATATAGTTCGGTGTCTCAAATCAGTTTTTATTATAACAATCATTAAATTGTCATAATAAAACGATTCTAAATAGCCTTAAATGCACAAGAAATGACTTTTGTCATTTTTTTAATCAAAACAAGTGTAAGTAGAACACAAAACAGGCTATTTTATGCTTTTTAAGTCGTAACTTTGCAAATCAAAACAGTGGAGGAAACCCCATTAATAAAGTGAAAGAGATATGAGCACCAAAGACGACGATTTATTAAAAGAGTTAGAGCTCGAAGAATATAAGTACGGTTTTACGACCGACATCGAGATGGAGATTGCTCCGAAAGGGCTAAATGAAGATACAATTCGTTTAATTTCAAAAAAGAAAAACGAACCTGAATGGCTATTGGAATGGCGTTTAAAGGCTTATCAACATTTTTTAAAGATGAGCATGCCAACCTGGCAAAACTTCAAGAATCCAGAAGTTGATTTCCAAGATTTATCTTATTACGCTGCACCTAAGCCGAAAAAGCAATTGGAGAGCATGGATGAAGTGGATCCTGAATTATTGGCAACCTTTGCAAAATTAGGGATTCCGTTGGATGAGCAAAAAATCCTTGCTGGAGTTGTTGCTGTGGATGCCGTATTCGACTCGGTTTCTGTAAAGACTACTTTCCGTGAAAAACTGAAGGAACAAGGGGTTATTTTCTGTTCATTTGGTGAAGCGGTTCAAGAACATCCAGAATTAGTAAAACAATATTTGGGAACAGTAGTTCCACAGACTGATAACATCTATGCAGCATTAAATTCAGCTGTATTTTCGGATGGATCTTTCGTATACATTCCGAAAGGCGTTCGTTGCCCGATGGAACTTTCTACTTATTTCCGTATCAATGCTCAAAACACTGGGCAATTTGAACGTACCTTGATTATTGCGGATGATGATTCTTACGTTTCTTACCTTGAGGGCTGTACAGCTCCGATGCGTGACGAAAATCAATTGCATGCTGCTGTTGTAGAATTGATCGCGATGAAAAATGCTGAGATCAAGTATTCAACTGTTCAGAACTGGTATCCAGGAGACAAAGACGGTAAAGGTGGTATCTATAACTTTGTAACTAAACGTGGTATCTGCAAAGGAGACCATTCAAAAATATCTTGGACTCAGGTAGAGACGGGATCAGCAATTACATGGAAATACCCAGGAGTTATCTTAAAAGGTGATCATTCAGTGGGAGAGTTTTACTCTGTCGCAATGACCCGTAATATGCAGTTAGCGGATACTGGGACTAAAATGATCCATTTAGGAAAAAATACTCGCTCAAAGATTATTTCAAAAGGTATTTCTGCTGGAAAGAGTCACAACAGCTACCGTGGCTTAGTTAAGATTGGTCCGAACGCAGACAATTCAAGAAACTTTACGCAATGTGATAGTTTATTGATTGGCGACCGTTGTGGAGCACATACTTTCCCATATATCGAGAGCAAAAATAAAACGGCGACTTTAGAGCACGAAGCAACAACTTCAAAAATTGGTGAAGACCAAGTTTTTTACTTGAATCAACGTGGTATCGATTCAGAGAAAGCGGTTGGCTTAATTGTTAACGGTTACGCGAAAGAAGTATTGAATCAATTACCAATGGAATTTGCCGTTGAGGCACAAAAATTATTAGCGATCTCATTAGAAGGATCGGTAGGATAGAAATATAGAATAGAATATGTTAAGCATTAAGAATTTGCATGCGTCGATTGACGACAAACAAATATTAAAAGGACTGAATTTAGAAGTTAAGGCCGGAGAAGTTCATGCGATCATGGGCCCTAACGGGGCAGGAAAGAGTACTTTAGGAAATGTACTTGCTGGTCGTGACTCATATGAAGTTACTGATGGGGAGGCTATCCTTGATGGTGTTGACTTATTGGAACTATCTCCAGAAGACCGCGCTCGTGAAGGACTATTCTTAGCATTTCAATATCCTGTTGAAATCCCTGGAGTATCAAATATCAACTTTTTGAAAACGGCTGTCAATGACATCCGTGAATATAAAGGATTACCTCCAATGGAAGCAAAAGACTTCTTAAAGATGGTAAAAGAGAAACAACAGTTAGTTGAATTTTCAGCAAACTTGGCAAACCGTTCATTAAATGAAGGTTTTTCAGGTGGTGAGAAAAAGCGTAATGAAATCTTCCAGTTAGCTATGTTAAATCCAAAATTATCCATCTTGGATGAGACGGATTCAGGCTTGGACATTGATGCATTGAGGATTGTGGCAAACGGTGTAAACCACTTGCGCTCCAAAGACAATGCGTTTATCGTGATTACACACTACCAACGTTTGTTAGATTATATTGTGCCTGATTTTGTTCACGTATTACACAATGGTCGCATTGTTAAATCTGGAACGAAAGAATTGGCATTAGAATTAGAAGAAAAAGGTTACGACTGGTTAAAAGAATTAGATACGCAAAACGCCTAATCAGTTGTATAAAGAATCGAGGTAATGAGCGGATTGACAACAAATAACATGAGTACAATAGTAGCAAACTCCTTATTCCAACAGTTGACAACAACATTTCAGGAATTGGAAACGAGCAATGATACGCCAGCGGTGAAAGCACTTCGCGAGGAGGCTTTTACGCGTTTTCAAGATCTTGGTTTCCCTACCGTTAAGAATGAGGATTGGAAATATACAAATATCCATGGATTAGTAAACAGAAACTACCTTTTAAATGAGGATGTTGATGTTTCTGATTTAGATCTAAGTGTCGCTGATATCCCAGGATTGGACGCTCACCGCATCGTGTTGATCAACGGTCAATATATATTGGCATTCTCTTCATTAGAAGATGAAATTGGTCTAATCGTTAAACCGATTGAAGAAGCACAGCATGAGGTGAAATTCCAACAGCATTTTGCAAAACATGCTGATAAAACAGGCAGTACAACGGTTGCATTAAATACGGCTTTTCATACCTCCGGTATTTTTCTGCAAGTAAATAGAAATAAGGTTGTTTCAAAACCTATTCAGATTGTACATGTTGCCACTGGCAGTCAGGATTTTTTTGCACAAACTCGTAATTTATATATCCTTGAGCAGCATGCAGAAGCAGAAATCATCGAATCTTTTATCACATTAGATGGTTCGGCTTTCAACTTGAACAACAAGGTTACAGAAATTGTGGTGGAAGAGAATGCTAAGTTGCAGCACTATTATCTGCAGTTAGCTTCAAACAACAGCCATTACATCAACCATACTGAAGTTTATCAAACTAAGCATAGTTTATATAACAATTACAACTGTAATTTTCCTGGTGTTGCCTTTGTTCGCAACGATCTAAATGTGCGCTTGGATGCAGAAGAAGTTGAATCTCATCTTTACGGGATCAATTTATTGGCTGACAAACAATTTGTGGACAACCATACCGTTGTAGATCACATGAAACCTCACTGTGAATCTTACGAATGGTATAAGAATATCCCACAGGATGAATCCACAGCAGTGTTTAACGGTAAAATATTTGTTCGTGAGGATGCACAAAAAACGAATGCTTTTCAACAGAACAACAATATGTTGATTGGAGATAAAGCAACGATTTATACAAAACCCCAGTTAGAAATTTTTGCAGACGACGTAAAGTGTTCACATGGTTGTACCATGGGGCAATTTGACGAAGAGGCATTGTTCTATCTTCGTGCACGTGGTATTGGCGAAGAAAGCGCACGTATTTTATTGGTACATGCTTTTGCTTTCGATGTTACTTCAAGATTTTCTGACGAAAACGTAAGGAATTTTGTTGAAGACCTTGTTGCCAAAGGTTTAGAAAGAAAATAAATAGTAGTGTAGTTTTAGTATAAAAGCGTTTTGGCGAAAGTTAAAACGCTTTTTTTATGAATGAAATCCATGGTTATAAAAGCCAATCAGTTTAATATCCTATGAATTTAATCTTAATATTAAAAAAATTTAACAGGCAAAATATTTGGATTTCAAGGAGTTTCATTACCTTTACCATATGAGCACTTACCAATATACAGCATTAATCAAAAGCCCTTTGCTTTATTGAGTTCGTAAATATTTCAACAAACTCATTATCTATCCGTTGTCTTTACAACTGGCTGTAGTATTCACATTTTCAATATTTTTCATGGAAAAGAAACATTGGTTTAAAACCTATATTTATATATGGGTAGGGCAATTCATCTCGTTAATTAGTAGCTCTGCCGTCAACTTTGCAATCATCATTTGGTTGAGTTTAGAATTTAAATCTGCCGAAGTTCTTGGCTATGCTGCCATAGCAGCTCTATTACCACAAGCGATTATTGGTCCTTTTGCAGGGGTCTATATTGACCGTTGGAACAGGAAGAAGGTGATGATTTTCGCAGATGCATTCATTGCAACCTGCACGATATTAATGACCATAGCCTTACGTGATGGCCAGGTACAGTTGAATTTGATGTACTTATTAATGGCAAGCAGATCATTGGGATCTGCATTCCATCAGCCTGCAATGCAAGCTATTGCACCATTAATTGTTCCTGAAGATCAACTATTAAGAGTCTCTGGAATAAATCAAATCCTGCATTCCATTAGTTCAATTGCTGGGCCAGCATTAGGCACCTTGGCAATCGCCTATCTCCCTATTAATCAAGTCTTGTTCCTCGATGTTATAGGAGCGGCTGTTGCCATCACAAGTCTTCTGTTTATCACTATTCCATCAATACAAATTGAAACTAAAGCCTCCATAATTCAGGTATGGCGTGATCTTAAATTAGGCTTTTTAGCTATTCATCAAAATACAGGACTTAACAGGATGTTTATGTATTCCATTTTAGCAACTGTAGGAATTATGCCTGTTGCCATCATGTTTCCCCTGTTAACCATTAATCATTTTGGGGGTGATAAGTTCGAAATGAGTGTCATTGAAGTGATTTGGGGGGTAGGCATGTTGGTCGGCGGATCTGCACTAAGTGCTTTCAAAATTCCATTTAGAAAGGTGATTATGATTAACAGCATGCATATTTTGCTTGGACTGACCTTTGTATTTTCTGGGCTCTTGCCGCCTACGTTTTTTATTGTATTTGTAGCCTTGACCGCAATTGGAGGGGCGGCAATGTCAATCTATAATGCTGCATTCATGACCATTATTCAAGAGGAAATAGCTCCGGAGATGTTGGGGCGTGTCTTTTCTTTGTATTTCAGTTTTGCAATTATTCCAAGTTTAATTGGTCTATTGTTTGCTGGGCATATTGCAGATAATATTGGTGTTGCCAATGCTTTTATTATTGCAGGTATGCTGTGTGTTGTTTTGGGAGTGATATCATTTATGACACCTAGTTTGATGCGAATTGGGCTAAAAGAAAATAAATAAACTATCTTTTAGATTCCCGCCTGATGATTTCGATATTCGGATTCCTTTTTAAAAGTTCATTAACAAACTCTTCATTATTTAATGGAGAAATGTAGATTTCTTCATATTTATTGTAATGAATTATTAATCCGTTTCTGGCAAATGCTGGTCGCATACCTACATACAAGGTTTTTCCAACATCTATTTTATGGATCTTTTCAATCTTTATCTTACCATAAAAAATAAATAACAATCTATACCTTATGTATTCATTGTCTATTTTATAGTTTATAGTAATATAAATGGCTAGAAACAATAACGTCATTACTCCTAAGATGCTAGGTATTACAATTAGCTGATCCCTCCATGGAGCTTTAGTCAAAAGCATCATAATGATGAGCACAGGAATGAGGTTTGCATAAATTAGCAAGAAATTATAGGTGTCCCACTTAGATTTGGATTGGTAGATTGGCATACCCTAAAAATAAAGAAAGCTTCCCATATGTGGAAGCTTTTTGGAGCGAAAGACGAGATTCGAACTCGCGACCCCAACCTTGGCAAGGTTGTGC